>JAYFRK010000452.1:0-2360 GCA_034925975.1 Clostridium sp. | reverse complement strand
AATTTCCCTTTGCATCTGTAACTCCATCTAAGTTTCCTTTAGTTGTATCATAATTATAAGTTACCTTATTTCCAGAGGAGTCTTCTAATGACTTTAGGTAATTTCCATCTGATGTGTATTCTGCAGTAGATGGTATAGTTAGTACATTTGTATCTCCTATTTTGGAAGTCTTAGGGTTTCAGTATTGATCATAGCTAAAAGTGTATTTTACATTTTCAGCTGAAGTTGCTTCTGTTAAATTATGTTTTGTATCATGATTGTAAGTAAAGGAGCCGCCATTTATATTTACCATCTTGTTAATATCATTTTTATCAGAGTACTCAAACTGGGATTTTTTATTTGCTAAATCCTGAGTTGATATTAAATTTCCCTTATCGTCATATTGATAGCTCTCCCCAAATTCTTCCTTATAAAGCTGAAGACCATCAAAGTATGCTGTATTTTCATTTCCATAATAAAGGGCATAAAAGGTCATACTTTTATAATCTGCACCTGCTTTTATTTTTGCTGATATGTACTGCCATTCTGTAGAATCCTGATTAAAAGGAACCTCTTTCCATTCATAAGTTCCATCAACTTTTTCTATTCCTACATCAAGGGCAACTTGTCTATTAGCTGAAATTGGAACTGATTCTGCTTTAGCCCATCCAGATACAACAAATACATCTCCAGCATTACCTGATAAATTTATCTTTTGATATATGCTCTTACGTTTTGATGCACTTCCATTAATTTTAAATACCTTTTTCTTACTATCTAGTTTTGTAGGATATAATGGATCGTATGAAGTAACTAAAGTGTCTTGTGTATCCGTATAAGGATTCTTGCTCCAAAATTCTGGAGTATCTGATCCATAAATAAAGTTTGGGTTTTCTAATATATTATAGCGGTTAGCTATTGATCCATCTTCCAATTGAATACCATCAAAGTATACTGTACCACTTTCCTCTACAATACCTACATTTGCTTCAATAGTATGTGATGCTGCGTTAGCTGGAAGGGTAAAAGTAACCTCTTGTCTTTCCCAATCATTAGTTCCTGAAACGTAATCAGAATATACTGTTTGGGTATTTCCACTTTCATCTTGATAACTTATAAAAGCTGCTGCACCCTTTTTGTTATCATTAGATACATTATCTGTTTTTATATAGGCTGATAGAGTATAGGTATTTCCTTTAGTTAACGTTACCTGCTGCTTGTGGAAACGCCTTTTTATGCTATCATTCTTTACAGTTTTCATGGACTGACTTCCTAAGTATTTAATTGTGTTATCATAAGTTGATGAACCATTAGTGTTTCCATCATTAACTGCTGTCCAATTAGCTTCTATTTCTGCATTGTGATTTCTTAAATAATTCATTATAGGTTTTTGAAGTTTAGATTCTAAGGATAATTTATTAGGTAGCTCTTCGCCAATAGAATTCTTAGCATTGTAATTATAATAAAGAGCATTTCCATCATCATCTCTTATACTTATAGTGTTACCATAATCATTAAACTGATATATGTTTTTCTTCCCTCTAAAATCATTGTAAGTAGTGCTGTTGTAGCTATATTTTATATTTAATCCCTGCCCTGGAGAACCATCTGCATTTGTTTCAATTATTTGATTTACACGATATGGTGCTGCCGTATAATACACATACTGAATCTTATAACCATCATAGTTTGTAACGTATGTTAAGTTATTATTAGAATCATATGTATATGTGCTGTATTTTCCATCTGGGTAAGTTACCCTTGTAAGTTTTATTCCATCATAATAAAAGCTTGTCCTTCTATTGCTTGGATCAATTATGCCTAAAAGATAACCACTTGTATTAATATCTAATGTGATAAGTCTACCTGCTCCGTCTGTTATATATTTTAAAACTGTTCCATCATAATTAAGGGTTATAGTATTAGAATTATTATCTTTAATCTTATAAAGGTATCCTCCATCCGTAAAAATAAGTTGATTGCTTTTTTTATCCTTTATTACATACTTTTCAGTTGAGCTAGTTGAGTTTATATTCATTGTAATATCAATGCCAGTTTCATCTTTATAAACTTTTTCAACTGAATTATATCCTAAATAATGTTTTGTTCCATCTTCATCTGTATAAATATACTTCTGAACCCCTTTATCCATTACAGGGTTTATCCTTTGACTTAAATTTAGTCTCCAACCTAGTCCATAGCCTATACTATTATTTTTTTCATTGCTGTTAAATATATGGTTTATTGAAACAGGCATTTTGTTTCCATTCATTGATAAATCATTATGAACAAGAATAAGATTTCCATTGTAGTCGTTAACATAACCTGTGCCGGCTCTTCCCATATCCTGGGAATGGTATGTCCAATAGTTTTCAATCCCT
>JAYFRK010000080.1:0-1509 GCA_034925975.1 Clostridium sp. | reverse complement strand
GCCAGTAATCGATTACGTATAATTATAGAAGCAATGTGTGATTACTGCAAAAATGTATGTGGAATTAATGCTATACAAGTTATTTATGCCAACCAGGTAAGTGCTACTAAGCATGTAAAAATTTTAAATAATAAAGAACGTCCTTTTTATTCTTTTCTTCGTGAAATTGTAACTCTAGGCCAAAGTAATGGTGAGTTTAGAGATGATATCAAATCAGAAGATTTGGTAGAACTTATTGCTCGTTTTTGTAGAGCTTTATTGTATGATTGGTGCTTATACAATAATGATTTTGATTTAGAAATAGAAGGAACTCATTATACAGATTTCATTTTGACTTCCTTAAGAAAAAAATAATTTTTTACAACATATGATGAATATATGTCAATTTATATAATTACTTTATTAAATTGACATTATTCTACTTTATAAGGCATATTTTGCAAAGCTCTAAGAATCTCTAAATTATTACATTCATAAGTTTCCAATACTCTTCGAAAAAAATTTTGACTCTTCTCATTAAAATATCTTAACAGTATTATGGTAATATTATATATAATACTAAAATTAGGAGGAATTATATATGGAAACAACTATAATGGCTGTAGCAATAGACCCTAGATCTGAACATGCTCCACAGGTGCAAACCGTACTTACCAAGCACGGTTGTATAATAAGCACCAGATTGGGACTTCATGAAATAAGTAAAGATTATTGTTCAAATAGAGGATTAATCCTTCTTCATATCAATGGAGAAATAGAAGAAGTTAATGCCCTTGAAAGAGATCTTCAAGATATAGAAGGTGTAAAAGTAAAACATATGACAATATAAAAATAAGGCTATGTTTTAAGAGATTGTTGATTTCGTATAATATCGAAAATAATTCTAAATTTAGTATAACAACTTTAGCTAAACTTTCATTAACTCGCATAGCTCAGACAAATGAAAGTTCTTAACGCTACAATTGTTATACTAAATAAGAATTATAATTTCTCATTATAATGAACTCAACAATCTTTAAAACGGCCTTAACGTACGAATGGAAAGTTTTAAATAAATGTAAAAATCAACATTTATTTAAAACAAAACCAAATTTAAAAGAAAAAGAGGGATATATTTATATCTTCCCTCTTTTTCTTTATTGCGTTATTTCAATTATATTAGATAACTATATTTACTAATGTAACACTAAGAAAGCAGATGGAACTACACGTTCTCCAGATGGGCTGGATGGAGTATTTATTACTTCTCCTTTATAATACATAGTTGATGAGTCCCCTCCATCTAAAAGAGATGCATTTACAACATCATATTTAGTAAGTATTTCTGCTACATCTTTAATAGTTGCACCAGTTGCCTCAGAGTTTTTACCATTAATAACAACAAATACTACTTTACCATCTCGTTTTTGTCCTATAGCAGTCCTTGGTCTAATTCCCCAATTACTATTAATAGTTTCCGTTGGTTTACCATTTATGATAAGTGCTGGTCCAAAGCCAACTGCTTCTTTA
>JAYFRK010000470.1:0-4769 GCA_034925975.1 Clostridium sp. | reverse complement strand
CTCTCTATCATTCTCTATAGACGCCGTTTGATTTTGACTTATTTTTTCTCTCAATGAATTTTTAACATTCATTAAAACATCAGCCATGTTTTTCCCTCCTCCAAAATAACTTTTTAAAGAAATTCTTAAGTTAAACTGCTCACTAGCTTTTGATAAATATCCATTATTTATTGAACCTTTTATTAAATCTAAACTAGTAGTGTCCAATACCTTCCATACGCTATTCCAATTGCCTTTATAAAACCATCTAAACAAAGTTGTTCTTGCTAACAGTAAATTCCTCTTTAAGCTAATATCATTTATATTTAAGTCTTTTGCTTCAGTAAAATAATTTGAAGCTAAAAATTTACTGAAAAATACTTCATTTATTATATTTTTTAAGTTATCTAAGGTATATATATTTCCGTAGTTGATTTTTGATTTTTCAAGTTGCAAAGCATTTATTAAGCTTAATGGATCAATTTTAGATTTATAAAGTCCTATGGTATCAAAATCATGAATTTCAACCTCTTTGCCTTTTTTTATTCTTAAATAATAACCACTAAAATCTTCATTTAATGTTTTATCATTAGAAAGTGGCTTTATGTCATCTTCATTTATATAAATATTGGTATTCCCTATGGATACTTGATTCATTAAGTAGTCGAAGAATTTTTTTTGTATTAAAACTTCATCTTGGGATAATAAGTAAGGTACTTTTGTTTTTCTGCTTTTATTTTCTAGATAGGGTTTTTTAGAGTTTAAACCCATATTATCATTTGGAAGTCCGTAGATATGCTCGTCTATAGTTACATTGAAATCATTGCTATTATATATGTTAGTTAGTATATACTTCTCACTTTCTTTTCTGTATTCTTCTAAATCATAATCAAAGAAAATTTTTAAGTATGTTTTATCTTTGCTATCCTTAGCTACTAAATCATAGATATTATTTTTAATCCACTCTTTGATTTTCTCTATTCTCTTTTCATCAGCTTTACCATTCTTATTTTCAAGTTCTATATAGAGTTTTTTCGCATTAGATTTATTATATTTAAGTAATGGATTTTTCAATATATCGTAATAATCATCTATGATTTTATTGTTTAACTTACCATTGTTTACATTTTCTTTTTTTACAAAAAAGCTTAAATAATTATTACTATGTATTATTTTTTTTGAGTCAATTGGCTTATTCATGTCTATAAGTTTACTCATATAATCTGCCTTGCGTATAAAATCAAAATACGGGTTTGTTCCATCAATTTCTTTTGTCTTTTTATCTTGTTTAATATTAATCCTATCAAGTATATTAAATTCTTCTCCACTAGTATCAATAATTATATATTCTCCATCTGCTGGAACATAGGAGTCAGTTATATAAGCATCACCTTTTTCTTTATATTTCTTATTAAAGGTTTTTATAACATCCGCTAGCACCCTCTCACCTCCTTAGAGCCATT
Source organism: Clostridium sp. (assembly GCA_034925975.1). Taxonomy (GTDB): domain Bacteria; phylum Bacillota; class Clostridia; order Clostridiales; family Clostridiaceae; genus Clostridium_H. The sequence goes on along the minus strand of JAYFRK010000470.1, from coordinate 3,327 downwards.
TATAATTTGAAAAACCAAACCCTCGCGATCCCATCTCACCTAAACCTGTACCTATGGCTAAGTATGCCAATTCCTGAGCAGTTTCATTTTCTGCAATATTTAAAGTAAGCTTGTCCCCTAAAATAGATATAGATTTATACTTGCAGGAAATAGGTTTAAGATTATCAAACTTAATCATATTGAATAATTGAAAATCTTCATTTAATTTAATATCAAAAAAATTATTATACTTTTTAATCAGATTCTCTTTTATCCTTCTTTCAAATTCGTCTATTGATAAATTACCTTTCCAGTAACCCTTATCTGTGTTTATAATACAAGGTGTTATAGAATATATGTTTTCTATATATCTTTTATCTATAATTTTACTTTCTATTGTTAATGCTTTTATATAATCTGTATATTCATTTACAAGGCTCTTTTTAAAATAATCTACTAATTCTTCATCTATAGTACGTATTTTTATAGAATATATATTTCCTTCTTTGTAAAGCCTAGTAGATGTTTCTACTGGAAAGAAGGAATTGTACGTATAATTTTTAAACTTATTGCTTGTGTGAAATTCCAAAAACTTTTTGTTTTTGGCTAAAGATTTATCTATGAGCTCTGATATCTTTTCTAAGGCATCTTCTCTCCGAATATTTTTTAATAAGAATACTTTCAAAGTTAATTCATTAACTCTTATCTTATTATTCAACATACCACCCCCTAATAAATACTATATTACTAATATTTTACTTCATCAATAGTGACTTTTTATTACATACATTTTAAAACTGAATTTAATACATCATACTACCTTGTTGCCCCATACTCTCATTAATTATTTACAGATTTTTCAACTATATACCAATGGCTAAAAATTAATATAAAATCTATATTAACTTTTAGCCATTGGTAATTCCCTCCTAATAACTACTATAATACTATTATTATTTATAGTCAATGCTAATTACAATATTTATTATTGATTAACACCCTATTTGGTTCAAATTATTTGTATTAAAATAACTTGAACTACATCCCATGTTACGGTTCAATAAGCAATTACAATATTAATTATATTTAAATACATAAAAATGTTATGGTTAATGTACTATAAGATTGTATCACACTTTTAATTATATGTTTATATTTAATATTACTTTTAAAATTATGTTTATAAATTTCTAATTCTCTTTCTAACTCTTCTCTACATCCCCCTCTACCTCTGCAACCCCAACACATCATCCATCCTATCATTTATATATTGGTATGCATCATATACGCCCTGATTATAGAACGCAGGTGCTAATTTTTCTATAATAAAGTCTAAAATCAAAGAAGCCCCTAAATCTCCTAAGTCCTCATCTCTTTCCTTGGAAAAGTAAGTCTTTATTTCATTAATCATTTGTTCTCTTTTTTGCTTATCTAATTTCATTTTATTTGTGTTTTTCATTTTCTTCTCCTTACTGTGTTATTTTATAATATAATCCTTCAGTATTTCCTTCACGCTGATGGCAAAGTCATCTGCTGCTCCCCAGTCAAACTTGAAGAAAAATCCCTCCGAACTTCCTGTTGCTATAGCCCTTACTTCTGTTTCCCCATTAAGATTATCACTAGTAACCACCAAAGCTGCCCTATTGCCTACTCGCATGAAGTACTTTTCAAATACCAAGGTTCCTATATATTTTTTATTTCCTAAATCATGAATCTCTTCATGTATTAAGTCAGCATCCTGCTGAGTTTTTACTATATGCAGCGCCTCTAATGGTGATACACTTACCTTAAATACACATTTACTCATGCTATTATCCCCCTTACTAACTAAATCCCCATACTTATAGACCTATCCTTCTTATCTTGATTGTACATCTTTTTTAAAAGAGCAGCACCAACTACTAAAATTATTGCTCCTACAATTGTAATATAAATAGATTGATCTCCTGCAGTTGTAAAATCTAAAGTACCTTCTCTTAAAATTAGATAATTATTACAAATAGCAAAACCGTTGTTGACTGCATGTACCCAAATACAAGCTAAAATAGATCTAGTTTTCAAGAATATCCATCCTATAAATATCCCAGCTAGGAAAGCATCTACAAATTGCCATATATTAAGATGAAGTATTCCCCAAATTAATGCTGAAAATATAATGGCACTCTTTGCGGAGTAGTTATTTAAAAATCCCTTTAGTATAATACCTCTGCATAATACTTCTTCTACAATAGGAGCAATAATTACTGCACCTATGAAAGACCCAATTAAACTTACTTTCCCTGAAAATAGGTTAGTAAAAGTCTCCCCAACCTCCTCAGACATTGGAATAATCTTTAGCACCAATTCATCTACCTTCCCTAGACAAATAATAAGCCCTAGAGTTGTAAAAGTAATAACAAGAAACTTAGATATAGAAATACCTTTGATATAGAACATATCCTTTGATAAAGTTAATCTATTCTTTCTCTTTAACCATAAAAGAGTTAATCCAAGAGTACCTATTTGCATAATTCCATTTAAAATTGGATGTTCATCTGAAAGGTTAAAGATGCTACCAATAATAAGAACAAATAAGTAGGGTACTATAGATATTATTTCATAATAAATTATTAGAAAAATTGACTGTTTTAAGTTAGGATATCTTTGATTATTCTCCATATACATTCTCCTCACAATATCTAGTATGTTACCTGTGTATTTATTACATATACAATAGAACAAATATAACCTAGAATCAAGTATTTTAATATACAGGTATCATATTATATACTATATTGTAATTTAATTCTATTAATGTTATGATTTATAAAATAACTTTTCATATTAATAGCATCAGGTCTAATAATTAAGGAGGTGTCCTTATGAAAATAAAGAAAAGATATATAATCATCACTTTTATAATACTACTCTTTGCTAGTACAGCAATTTTAAAATATTATAGGATTCCTAGACATAAAACTATTCCTAGTGTTAAACTTGAAACTTTTTCTTTTGAAAAACAGTGGGAACATATTAAGAAAACTGCTTCCATAAATGGGGATGCTAGATTAAATTCCTTTTCATTGGAGCTTTCTAAGGATGGCAAAATAATCAGATCCATGACCTCTTTTTATGTAAAAAAGAAATCAGGAAGATTAGAAGAATTTTTCTTAGGTGATTCTGGTGATACGATTGATATTACTATATGTCCACTTAAGAAAGACTCAGTAAATATTGAAGAACATATTAGCATGGATGAACTCACAAAAGTCTCGGATAAATTTCTTGAAAATCTTAATACTATTTTCCAATCTCCTTGGGAAAAGTACGTATTTTTATCTGATGACAAATTAGGTGAATATAATAATC
>JAYFRK010000547.1:0-4348 GCA_034925975.1 Clostridium sp. | reverse complement strand
GGGTTTAGTAAAAAAAATAATAGAAGAAGATTATTTAATTTCAAAGGAAGAAGCACTAGAAATTATTCGTGGAAATTTAGAAGAATTGCTTCAAGGTGCTGATAAATTAAGAAAAGTTTTCAACGGTAATGTAGTGGATTTGTGTTCAATTATAAATGCAAAGTGTGGAAAATGTTCTGAAGACTGTAAATTTTGTGCACAATCAGCTCATTATAATACAGAAGTGAGTAGCTATTCATTGATGGAATACAATGAAATTTTAAAGATGGCACTAGAAAATGAAAAAGAAGGGGTTCATAGATTCTCTTTGGTTACCTCCGGAAGAGGACTTAATGATGAAGAGCTTAATAAGGCAGTTAATATATATAAAAGATTAAAAGAAGACTCAAGTATAAGCCTTTGTGCATCTCTTGGAATAATTGATGAAGAGCAATTGAAAAAATTGCAGGAAGTTGGGGTTAACAGGTATCATCATAACTTAGAAACCAGCAGAGAATATTATTCAGAAATATGCAGTACTCATTCTTATGATGAAAGAATAGATACTCTAAAGGCAGCTAAAAGAGCCGGACTTGATCTCTGCTCTGGGGGGATTATAGGCATGGGTGAGACTATGAAAGATAGGATAGATTTAGCTTTACAGCTTAGAGATTTAGAGGTTAGCTGTATTCCTATAAATATACTTATGCCTGTAAAAGGAACCCCATTAGAAAATATAAAACCGATAAAGGAAGAAGATATACTAAGGACAATAGCTATATTTAAGTTTATAAATCCAAAGGCATCAATAAGAATTGCAGGGGGAAGGGCATATCTTAATAACAATGGAGAAATGGCCTTTAAAGCTGGAGCTTCAGCTACTATAACTGGAAACTACTTAACTACATCTGGAAACAAAATAAAAGATGACATTGAACTTATAAAATCTATAGGACTAAGTATTGAGTAGACCATGTATTTTTACATGGTTATTTTTATTCTAAAAGTACTTCATAAATATATCCAAATTATATTTATAAGCTGTATAATAGTCATGTGCACAAAAAAGATAAAGCTATAGATATAGGGAGGAAAACTAAAAATTTTATAACTAATAAAATGTAACTCTGAAAGAGGTAAGTTATAAAAGGAAATGGAGAGGTAATATATGACGATTAAAAAGAGAATTGAAGATTTAAGACAACTTATGAAAAAAAACAACATGGATGCCTATATAGTTCCTAGTTTTGATGCTCATCAAAGTGAATATGTAGCAGAACATTGGAAATGCAGGCAGTGGATATCAGGCTTTACAGGTTCAGCAGGTACTGTAGTTATTACATTGAATGATGCAGGACTTTGGACAGATGGAAGGTACTATATTCAAGCTGAAAAACAACTACAGGGTTCTGGAATAAGATTATTTAGAGCTGTAGACCCAGGAGTGCCTTCTTATATAGAGTGGTTAAGAGATAATCTTAAAGATGGAAGTGTTGTTGGTTTTGATGGAAATGTATTTTCAGTGGATATGGTTAAAGATATGAAAAAAGCATTTAAATCAAAGGGAATAACATTGAAAATAGATGAAGATTTAATAAATGGAATTTGGGAGGATAGACCACAAATACCTTCACATCCAATATTCTTACATGATGTAAAATATGCAGGAATGTCTGCAGGAGAAAAGCTAGATAAAGTAAGAAAGGAAATGAAAAGACAAATTTCAAACTACTATTTATTAAGTTCCTTAGATGACATTGCATGGCTTCTAAATATAAGAGGAGAAGATGTACCAAATAATCCAGTAGCAATATCTCATGTAATAGTATCAGAAGATAAATGTCATTTATTCATTAATCCTTCAAAGATAGCTGATAGAGTAAAATTAGAGCTTGAAAAAGAAGGTATTGAAATAAGAAGTTATCAAGAAGTAGCAAAGTTTTTAAGTAATATTAAAGATAGAGATGTTGTTATGTTTGATCCTATTAAAACAAGCATTGGGCTATATAATGCAATTGATGAAAAGGTTGAAAAAGTAGAACAAGCTAATATCACTACTAAATTAAAAGCTGTTAAAAATGAAACTGAAATAGAAAATTTAAAAGGCTGCCAAATAAAAGATGGAGTGGCCATGGTGAAGTTTATAAAATGGCTAAAGACTTGCGGAGAAAATGAAACAATAACAGAAATTTCAGCATCAGAAAAGCTTCATGGATTTAGAAGTGAGCAAGAGAATTTTGTTAATGTAAGTTTTGACACTATAGCAGGTTATAAAGATCATGCAGCTATGATGCATTATAAAGCAAACAAGGATACAGATTATAAATTAGAAAAAGAAGGCTTCCTATTAGTTGATTCAGGTGGACAATATTTTGATGGTACAACAGATATTACAAGAACTATAGTACTTGGAAAACTTACTAATGAAGAAAAGAGAGATTTTACATTAGTATTAAAAGCATATATTGGACTTGATACTGTTAAATTTTTATATGGGGCTACAGGATCTAATTTAGATGTATTAGCAAGAAGACCAATCTGGGAACAAGGACTAGATTATAAATGTGGTACAGGCCATGGAGTAGGATTTTTCTTGAATGTCCATGAAGGACCACAAAGATTCAGCCAAGTACCTAATGATATAAAACTAGAAAAAGGCATGATTATCACTAATGAACCTGGAATATATAAAGAAGGCAAGCATGGAATTAGAACTGAAAATATGATGCTGGTAGTTGAAGATGAAAAGACAGAGTTTGGACAGTTTATGAAATTTGAAGCTATTACATATTGCCCTATTGATATTGAAGGAATAGATAAAGAGCTGTTAACTAAAAATGAAATAGAATGGTTAAATAATTATAACAAAAATGTATATGAAAAATTGTCACCATATTTAAATAAAGAAGAAAAAGAATGGCTAAAAACAGAGACTAAGATGATATAAAAATTAGTGAATTAATATAAAGAGAATTAATAAAAACAGCACCTTAAGAATAATCTAGATTTTATGACAGCTAGTTATAATTTAAGGAAATATTAAGAAACTACAGATAAATACAAAATAACATAGAGTAACATGAAATAAGGCAGATAAATTGGAATTACCTGTCTTATTTTTTATTGTATAATTACTTTATATATATTAATAACGGACCGTAAAAGACAGGAGGAACTCATGAATATTATAATCATTGGGGCAGGAAAGGTTGGATATAATTTAGCAGAAAATCTAGCAAGTGAGAATCACAGTATAGTAATTATAGATAAAAATCTTCAAGTGCTAAAAAGAGCGGAAGAAAATTTAGATGTTTTATGCATTAGAGGAAATGGAGTTAGTACTAGTACTTTAATGAAAGCAGGAGTAAGCAATGCAGATTTGCTTATTGCGGTTACTGATAGCGATGAAATAAATATGGTTTGCTGCCTCACAGCTAAAAAGCTTAAAGCAGCCCACACCATTGCAAGAGTTAGAGATCCTGAGTATGCTAGAGAACTTTCACTGCTAAAAGAGCAATTGGAGTTGGAGATGGTTATTAATCCTGAATTAGCTGCAGCAGATGAAATTGCACAAACTCTTAAATTTCCTTCAGCTATAAATGTGGAAAGCTTTGCTAAAGGCAGGGTTAAAATGGTTCAGTTCAAAATATCAAATGATATGCTTATTTTAGGTAAACCCTTAAAAGAAGTTTTACATAATATTGATGCTTCTGTATTAGTGGGCTTAGTTATAAGAGATAATGAAGTAATTGTTCCTAAAGGTGATTTTATATTTCAGGAAAATGATAGAATTCATGTCATTGGAAGAACAGCTAGTATTAGCAGTTTTTCTCAGTGGGCAGGTACTTCTCCATATGAATTAAAAAATATTATGATTCTTGGGGGAGGAAGAATTGCTTATTATTTAACTAATATCTTATTAGATATAGGTATGAAGGTAAAAATTATTGAAATTGATAAAGAGCGCTGCTTAGAACTTTCAGAACTTCTTCCTAAGGCTCTTATTATTAATGCTGATGGTACAGATGAAGAACTACTCTTATCTGAGAATATAAATGATATGGATGCATTTATAGCAGTAACAGGTATTGATGAGGAAAATCTATTATCCTCACTATTAGTTAAACAAAAGGGAGTAAAAAATGTTATTTCTAAAATAAGCAGAACTAACTATACAAATATTATGAATAACTTAGGGATTGATAGAACAATTTGTCCTAAAGCTATTACTACAAATCAGATATTAAAATATGTAAGAGGGAATAATATACAGGCGCTATATAGAATAGTTGATGGAAAAGCTGAAGTATTGGAGTTTATAGCAGATGAAAATAATAAAATCATAAATACTCCATTAAAAGATATAAAA
>JAYFRK010000453.1:0-3640 GCA_034925975.1 Clostridium sp. | reverse complement strand
AATTAAAATCTGAAAATTTATATGCTGAAGCTAGAAAAATGCTAATGGAAGGTAATTTTGATGCATTAAGACTTTTACTAGAGCAATATGGTAAAGACAGTGAAAGAATATTTGGTTCTTTAGGTCAAACTATCAAAAAAGAAATAGTTGATAATTTACAATTAGCTATTAACTTAATGAAAGAGTTTAATGGTGTAAGTGGGGATTTATCAAAATGGGAAAGTAGAGATAAATTAGCTACTGGCGAATCTGTTATGAGTAAAGATGATGTTGTATCTAAAGATAAAGAGTATACAATAAACTTTAATAAAGAACTTGATGAATCTAGTATGCAAAATAAAATAAGAGTGGTTAATGCTAATGGAGAAGAAATTCCTATTACAACAACATTATCATCAGATAAAAAATCAATAAAAGTTGTACCTAAGAATAGTAGCTATGTTGAAGGTCAGTACCAATTAGTTGTGGATAAGGGAATAAAAGATATTACAGGTAATGAATTAAATAATTCTATAATTCAAAATTTTACTGTGGGAGATGCAGCAGACGCTAAGAGTTTATTAGAAAAACTAATTGGAAAGAAATTTAAGGTTCATGAAAAGGGTGGCTTAAATACGTTAACAGGTTGGCATTGGCTTGATGGTACAGACACTAAACCTGAATTAATATTAAATGCAAAAGAAACACAGGCTATGATTGGTTTAAAAGATAAATTACCACCTTTATTAAAGGCTATACAAGCGCCAAAAATAAATTTACCTAAATTTGATTTACCTAATTTGAGTAGATTAGGCAATGTACCAATTGAATTAAAAATAGATAGGCTAATAAATATAGAAGGAAATGCAGATAGAACTGTAATACCAGAAATTAAACAAGCAGGAATGAATGCATTAACAGAATTAAGACAAGCATTAAATAAACAGGGAATAAGGAGTACGTAATTTGCGTACTCTTTTTATTTTGCATAAGGCATAAGAATTTTATTAAGATATATGATTGAATAATATACATATATTTATGTGTGTTATTGAGGCATATATCTTTTTTATTGAAAAATTGAAAGGTGATGAATAAGTGAAATAGTGATAAGGAGTTGATATATAAATGGGAACACCTAGAAAAGAAAAAACGCCAAAGCAAAAATTATATGATATTACGGGTAACCTAGATAAGGCAGCTTTTATAATGTGGTATTGCACGCCAGAAGATGAAAGACCAAATTATGATGAATGGAAAGGTAATATACATAGCAAAACATGGGAAACATGTGAAAATTGGCTGTTGGAAGAAAAAGTGCAAGAAGGAATACAATATTATTTAAGTTTAATTAAGAAAAGAAATTTATTAAGGATTTATCAGAAACAAGTTAATCTTGCATTACAAGGCGATACAAAGAGTGCATCTTGGGTAGCGGAGTTCAGTAAATCAAATTTCTTTGATAATACAGATAATGAAGCTAAAGAATGGTTGGATGAAGTTAGAAAGAAAAAGCAATTGAAAAAGTAGGTGATATGGTTGAGTTTAAGTAAAGAAGATAAGGAGTTATTGGAATGGTTGTGGGATGATGAAAACACTAATGAATGGGTAGAAAATTTTATATATATAGATAACAAAGAAGCATTAACAGTACCTTTTAGTTTAACAAAACAGCAAGAATATTTTATAAGAAATATGACTGATAGGAATATAGTTTTAAAAGGTCGGCAAATGGGATTTAGTTTAATTAGTTTAGCGATGAGTTTAAAAAAAGCAATTACAGTACCAAATAGTAATAGTTTAATAGTTTCTTTTGAACAAAAATCTGCCGATGATAATTTTGATAAATTAAAAGTAATGTATGATAATCTACCAAAATGGATTAAGCCAAAAGAAGTTTTAAATAACAGGCAAGTTCTAAAACTTGATAATGGAAGTAAAATAACTTGTAGAACTGTTGGTAAAGGAGATTTAGGCAGAGGTGGAACAATAAATGGAATACTACATCTAACAGAATTTCCATATTATAAAAATCAAATGAAATGTCTTAATTCTGCTAAAAATAGTTGCTCAGCGGATGCGATAATTATAATTGAGTCTACCGCTAGAGGTACAGGGAATGATTTTCACAAATTATACATAGATGCGAAGAATGGTAAGAATGAATATAAGCCATTCTTTTTTAGTTGGCTGGAATGCTCAGAGCTATTTGAACGGGAATGGGATAAAGCAGCTGAAAAGTATAAAGCTATACACGGTAAAGAATTAACGCTAAATGATAGAGATCTAGATGAAGAAGAACAACAAATTATAAAATTAGGTGGTACACCAAAGCAATTAATGTGGCGTAGATTAGAAATAGCAACAGTAGGTATAGACAAGTTCCATGAAGATAGACCTATAACTGATATGGAAGCTTTCTTAACCACAGGTAATAGTATGTTTAATACTAAAAGAATAGATAGTGTTGAGAGAACTATCATAGGTAAAAAAAAACAATTTATACATAAGTTAAAATTAAATAATCTTAATGGTGATTTAAAGAAATATTATGGTAAGGAATTAAAAATTTATCATGATGTCGAAAAAGATAAACGTTACTATATAGGGGTTGATGTTGCAGAGGGATGTGGCGGTGATTATAGCGTTATAGAGATTTATAATACAGATGGTCAAGAATGTGCGACGTTTAGGAGTAATAAAATAAAGCCTTACCAATTTGCTGAAATAGTTAATTTATTAGGTAGATATTATAATGGAGGATTTTTACTTGTAGAAAAGGCAAGTGGTGGACATACTGTAATAGATAAATTACATAATGATTTTAAATATCAAAGATTATATAAGTACAGGGCTTATGATGAAAAGAATAGAGTAGTAACAAAACGAGGATTTGACACTAATCCAAAAACAAAGGGATTAATTATTAATAACTTTATAGAAATGTTTGAGACTGGATTAATTGAAGTTAATTCAATTGAAGTATTAGAAGAAATGAAAGTATTCACAATAACTGACGGTGGTAAAATGGGAGCAATGAATGGCTTTCATGATGATACAGTTATGGCAACTGCATTAGCATTACAAGGGATTAAAGAAGGTAAATGGTGGAGATGGATATAATAATTTATTAGAAGGAGATAATTATAGAATGGCAACAATAAAAAAGTCTGAGATAGATTTAGATTTAACTTTAGTCAAAATAATATTTATAATGAAAGGTTTTAGACAAGAAATAGTAGTTAATACAACTGCAAAAGAATCGTGTGATTTTGTAGATTGGATAAATAATAATACTGCTTTAAATAGTTATAATAAAGCAGAAAAATCAAAATTTAATAATAAGTTTTATACATTTGATGATTATGTAAGTAAAAGGAGTATAACAGTAAACTTACAAGATATTAAATGTTTTAGTGTTCCTTTTTACTTGGACAAGGGTGAAGAATATGATTTTAAAATTTTGGAAGTGAGATAAAGTAGTGCATTAAATATGTGTTACTTTATTTTTTAGTTTTTTGAAAGGATGTGTATTAAATGTTTGGACAAACATTAGAAGAATATATAAACAGTAAGTATGATGGTTCTGAAACGTGGTTTGAAAAAGAGGTAGAAGAGCAACAAACAAGAGTATTAAAAGTTATGGATTATAGAAGTTATT
>JAYFRK010000334.1:0-3524 GCA_034925975.1 Clostridium sp. | reverse complement strand
TATTAAACTTTGCATCTGCAAATATCTGTGTCAATCCTTCAACTAACTTTTCATTAGTTTCTTTGTCGCCAAATTTTAAAAGTTTAGCCATTTCTCTTGACAGTCCTTTCTCTTCTAACATCTCAGACAGATTGTACATATTTTCTTTGTCTACTAATAACCTTTCCTTATCTTCTAGTTCCTTTTGCTTTTCTAATATCTTTTTTTCTTCCTCTGATAGCTCTTTTCCACCTAATTCATTTACTCTAGTTTCATAATCTTCTTTTGAAATATAATCCTTATACAACTCTTTAGTCTTTCCAATCTCTACATCTAGTTGCTCCTTAGTAAATAAACCTTCTTTAGCTGTATTTATTGCACTTTCTACATCTGCACTATATTCCTCTTGCGTTAATCCTTCTTTCCATGCCATTATTAATTACCATCCTTTCATTTTTAAAATTAATGTATTTGATTATAAATATATGTATATAACTCAATGATTTTCTTAACTATTATGATTTTAATATCTACATCATTAATTTGATTTTGTTGTGAATTGCTTAAATATTTAATAGTATCTATTTTTTCTTTTATAAAATCGAAATTTATAGATTCAATCTTTGCATTAGATTTTTTATTTTGTTTCTCATTCATAAGCAATGCTTTCTGATAACCTAAAATCCACATTAGTTTTAAGTTTGTTTCTAAATCTTCTATACCTCTCTTCGATAAATCTTTGACTAAACTTTTATCAATACTTCTATAACCTTCTTTAAAGTAGTCTCTTTCATTTTCCATTTCCATTTCTTATACCCCTCTTTCATATTTATTTTATTTTTTTAATTAACAGCAACACAAAAAAGGATATGCAAATAATACATATCCTTAATTTTAAACAAAATAAAAGACACTAACTTGAAATTATCTTCAAATCAATGTCTAATTTTAGATTATTTAATTTTATATAAATTCTTATTAATTAATATTAAAACAGTGTATTGATTCTAATTTTTTAATTGCTCCAATTGCCCAAGATACGTGCTGTTCTATAGAATGTCCATTTCCATCATCTAAACAACAAACTGCTTCAATACTTAAAAGAAATTCAGTTTTATATGTATTATAATTAGGGACATTATTACTTTCAGCAATACTATCAAGTCTAGCTATAATTGCCATAATAATACTATATAATCTTAATTTTTCATCTTGATTTTTTGAATTTATATCTTCCAAAATTCTTGCAATCTCTCTTAATCCATAACTTGCCTTCATTATTTTCTCGCACCAACCTTTATTATTTACCACTAGGAATATCAAAAGCCATTATAGTTAGTAATATTTCTCTATTTTCATCATTTGGTTGTCTAAATATATATCTAAAATGTGTTTCATTATTCAATGTGATTTCTTTTTTATAATTAGGATGTAATTTTACTAACTCGGGTATTTTATCTAATATAATACTAAAATTTTTGTTCTTATTAAAAATTAATATAGCTCCTTTTGTGTCTCTCCAACACATATAACTTAAAATTTGATTTATTGTTTCATTAAAAACTTTGTCACCTCTCCAAAACTTACACTCACCTATGAATACATTTTTACCATTCTCTCTTATAAGTATATCCGTTTTTCCATTTGCATTAAACGTTTCACCTGTAGCCTTCCCCTCGTAAATACCATTTAACTGAACTAAAAAATGTTGTCTTAAAGACTCTTCATTCATTTTATCAAATGCTTCTGGACATCTTTCCATAATGATACTCATATTATCTAATGTATTAATAATATCTTCGTATGTTGACATATCAATACTTGGCTCAGGTGAAAATGTTTTATCTTTAACTATTGGCTTTGTAATATTTGCTACTTTTTTATTAGTAGGTATTACATAAGTTTTTGCAAAATCTACATTTTTTCTAAGCGGAATACCTAAAGATGATATTAAATTTAAATCCTTTAACAATTTACTTTTTCTAATCGATAATAAATTTAATATAAATTCTTTTAATCCATCATTAAATGGCTTTATATCTTCATTAACCCAAGATATATATTCTTTTATTAAATTAACATCTTTATTCAAAGCATCTTTTATTTGTTTGTCTGTTAAATTCGTTCCTTCATAAGTTAATAATAATTCATTATTTTGTATCATTCCTCGCGGAGTCACACTAGAGAATGTTGAAGGTCTCAAATAAAATAGTTCTTTATCTCCACTAATAGGTATGCCTATTGTAATAGATAATCCTTTTACATAATAGTGTCTACTTCTATCAAATATAGCTCTATCACACTCATGTGAAATATCTATATCTTTTTCCCTCTGTTCGATAATATTCATTAATTCATCATTTAATTTAATCTCGTTTATAATATATTTATTGTATATATAATTAATATAATCCTCTTCATTAACATTTAAAATATAATCAGATTGCTGAGATTCAATCTCTTTTTTTATTTTTAATCTTTGATGCTCTATAGCTGTTGATAAATCGCCTTTATTATAAAATAAGTAATCATACATAGCGGTTCACACTCCTATATTTTTCCTATAAAAGTATTATACCACAATATATAGTATGCTGAACGTATGTTTCCACAAAAAACTTTTAAAATTTCTTATTATGAAAGAATACTATTTTTTATTGCCACTAATTGTCGTGTATTCAAGAAATTTAACATTACGATTTACTTTTTCTAAGCTCTCATACGCTTTTTTTATTGTGTTATCTGCATCTTTAATTGCTTGATTCATGGTTTCTTCTACTTGCGAAAAGTTATTTTTGCCTTTTGTAGTATTATTCCATTGTTCTTCTTTTAGATCTTCTAATATATCAAAATATAATCTGTATAAGCTTTCTTTATTCGTAGTCATCCAATTACTAATAAATGTAGAGAAACTATATATAAGAATAACTAATATTAAATATAAAGTCATTCGGAATAAAGGATTATTGGGTGAAATATTCTCTGTATAAACACTTAATGATTTGTTAAACTCTTTCGACATTTTAATTCTTTCATTAAATAACTTTTCTTTTTTTTGTTGGTCTATAGTTCCGCTTATTTCCTTATCTTTCTGTTGTATTAGATTATAATCATTTAATAGAAATGACACATCTTTACTCAAGATGTGAGAATAGTACGTAGAAAAAAAAGTAATTAACAAAGTAATAATTATAAATATATAATTACTATAATCTACTTTTAGTATTTCATTTCTTTTATATCTAATTAAATTATTTTTATGAATAGTAATGTTACTAGCACTTTTTTTTAATATTTCATATAGTTGTTCAACAAATTTTTCTTCATTCTCAGTATTAATATCTTGTCCAATAAAACTAAAATTTTTGTTATATATCTTGCATAAATATCTTACCTTAACTTTTTTATTATATGTTAAGTATATATTATATATCATTAATACTATTGTAATAAGTATAAGTATTATAAGAAGTATATTAAATATTTCATTTACTTTCAATCATCTCATCTCCTCGTCAAACTACTAATTCGACGAAAAGGTTTAA
>JAYFRK010000477.1:0-3817 GCA_034925975.1 Clostridium sp. | reverse complement strand
TGGATTACTATACTCCAGTTATAATATCAAATGAAGATACTCTTAAAAACAATCCTGAACTTGTAAAGAAATTCTTAAAGGCTACAACTAAAGGATATGAATATGCAATACAAAATCCAGAAGATAGTGCTAATATTCTTGTAAAGGCAGTTCCAGAGATAGATGCAAAATTAGCAGTTGCAAGCCAAAAGTATTTAGCAAAGGAATACAAAGCTGATGCTAAAAGATGGGGAGAAATGAAAGAAGAAGTTTGGAATAATTACACTCAATTCCTTTACGAAAAGAAGCTAATTCCTAAAAACATGGATGCAAAAGAGGCTTTTACAAATGAATATTTGCCACAATAGGGAGAAGCTAAGAGTAGAAAATCTAAAAAAGAAGTTTGAAGAAACTACTGTAATAGATGATATAAGCTTTCATGTAAACGAAAATGAGTTTGTAAGTATATTGGGCCCAAGCGGTAGCGGAAAAAGCACAATTTTCAATATGGTCTCAGGACTTTTAGATGCAGATAGCGGCAAAGTTATAATTGATGGAGAAGATTATACTGGGAAGGTAGGAAGAGTAAGTTATATGTACCAAAAAGATTTACTTCTTCCATGGAAAAAGATAATAGACAATGTAGCTATTCCTCTTGTAATAAAGGGTGAAAAAATAAATAAAGCTAGAGAAATGGTTATAGAATACTTCAAGCCCTTCGGACTTGAGGGATTTGAGTATAATTATCCTCATCAATTATCTGGAGGAATGAGACAGAGGGCTGCGCTTCTTAGAACATATATGTTTTCTCAAGATATTATGCTGCTTGACGAACCTTTTGGAGCTTTAGATGCAATTACAAGAAATAAGATGCATTTTTGGCTCTTAGATGTAATGAAAAACTTGAATTCCACA
Organism: Clostridium sp.; assembly: GCA_034925975.1. GTDB lineage: Bacteria > Bacillota > Clostridia > Clostridiales > Clostridiaceae > Clostridium_H. The sequence goes on along the minus strand of JAYFRK010000477.1, from coordinate 2,923 downwards.
GTAGTATTTATAACTCACGATATTGAGGAAGCCATTTTTCTATCAGATAGGATATATATATTATCTGATAAACCAGCAAGGATAAAAGAGGAAATAATTGTTGATTTAGATAATAGAAAAGATAAGAATATAGTTACTTCTATGGAGTTTAATGAAATAAAAAAGAAAATATTAAATGTATTATAAAAGGAGCTATTTTGGACTTGATATCCAAAATAGCTCCTTTTATTAAAATTGAGTAATAATATAGCCAACATATGCAACATAGAATAAGGATAACAGAACTCCTTCTGATCTAGATACCTTTTTCTTAGTCATAGAAACTATATAAGTTAGTAGAGTTGCTACCATTAAGAAGATAATATCAAAATAACTTCCAGCATCTACTGGGAGAGGTTTAATAAATGATGATATTCCTAGGATAAACAATATATTAAATATATTAGATCCAATGATATTTCCTATGGCTATTTCACTTTCATTTTTTAAAGCCGCAACAATTGATGTTACTAATTCAGGGAGAGATGTACCCACTGCAACTATTGTAAGGCCAATAATTCTTTCACTAATACCAAAATTTCTAGCAATTATTACACTTTGTTCAACTACTATATTACCACCTATAATAATTGCTGTTAAACCAAGAGCTGCAAGCAAGATGTTTTTTAGCAGAGATTTTTTTTCTATGCTATCTTTCACATCAGTTTTTTCTAAGGCTTCTTTAGAACGAATAGTTGATTTTATTAGATAATAGAAGAATACTCCAAATAATCCAAGCAATAATGCACCATCTAATCTAGATAATTGAGTTGGTAGATCATTTCTAAATACATCTAATGAAAGCACGGATAAAGTTAAAGTAGTTATTATCAAAAATGGGAAGTCTTTTTTTAAGGTACTTAAAGTAAGATCAACAGGCTTAATTAGTGATGTAATACCAAGAATCAAGAGTATATTAACAATATTAGAACCAACTATATTACCTATAGCTATACTACTTGAGTCTTTCATTACAGCACTAATGTTAACAGCAAGTTCAGGAGCACTGGTTCCAAAAGCCACAATAGTAAGACCGATAATTATGGACGGGATTTTAAAAATCCTTGCAATAGAAGATGAACCATCTACAAAATAGTTTGCACCTTTAATAAGTAAAGTAAAACCTAAAATTAATAATAAAAATGTCATTCAAAAATTCCCCCTTAAAATTATAAAATAAAAAGAGCAAGATATTTAGTTTAATACATCACTAGATATATTAAACTAAAAGTCTTGCTCTCTAATTTCAAAATATTAGAGTAATAAAGACAGGCGTTTGCCGTACTGTTGTCTTTATTATAGCGGTAAATGCTATTGCTACTCCCTTTTAGTTTATATTAAATTATATTCTTTAGTTTATTATAATATGACTATAAGGTTTTTTCAAGATGAATTAGTACAATATTCCACTAAGTTAATCTAAAAATGATAGTCATCTACAATTTATATTTAAAATTACAATACTCAATTATATATTCAATTAGTTCTTTAGCGTCTTTAGCTCTCTTTATCCTAGAGCGAAATAGAGATGCCTTGGAGATATCTTCCCTAATACGTAATGATTCTTTCAGAATAAGATGAAATTTACTGGGAAGGATTTTAATTGCAAACTGTATGGAATCAGATTTAGATATAATGGTTTTATTTTTTAAGGTATAAAGTATTCTACAGAGTGTCATAATAGAAAATTCTATATAAGAATCTATTAAAAAAATAAAGTTTTTTTGCAGCTTACTTTTCCAATATACATTTAAATTATATTCCAATGTCTCTAATAGGTTTTCCCAAGTGACATCTATATGCAGAGTCTTAATTCCTGGGCTATCAAAAGCAATCCCATTATATTTTAGAGTCCACCAAGTTATATAGTTTATATCATAATAGCCTGGACCTTGCAGGTGCAGCTTGCTATTAGCAATAAAAAAATAGGGCTTAATTTCTTCATTGCTTTTTCCTATGCTTTCAAAAGGTATATACATACCCTCCATTTTTTTTGCATAAGGATATTTTTTTAGTAGACCTTTATGTATGAATTCTAGCCGGTGTACATCTTGTATAGAAAAGTCTTTTTTTAATATAACTACAAAGTCTATATCACTTTTTTTATAATCGAAGGCACCTAGAGCAATAGAGTTATAAAGATATAAGCCATAGAATATATTACCTAGCTCTGTTTTTAATTTTCTTACATATTCATTTAAAAGTGGAATTATAATATCTGGAATGTTAGTACTCATTATATACCCCTTTTATTGAATTAATTATTACTATAACTATACCATATTTAAGCAAAAAATTATGATCGTTATTAACAGCCATATGTAAAGACTTTTACGATCATAGAAAATTCACAATTTATAAATATAACATTTTTACCAAAGGACCTTGCTCATTTATTATATTTTTAATTTCATAGACTGATATTGGGAAATGAGGAAATCCAAAAGCGTAAGAGGAAATCTCGTAAAGCTGGAAAAACAATACTAAACATTTATCAGCAATATAAAATTCTTGACTAGGTCTTAGACTAATAAAAGGGCCAAGTAAATAAATATTCCTATCCTTAATTTGCTTTTCTACTATGTTTGATAGAATCCTTATATAATTTGAATTTGGTTTGAATAAATCTTGAAAAGTATATAGCTTTCCAGTGTTTATGTCAAAGGTTAAAGCTTTCATAACGGTGAATCCATGAATGCCTCCAGAATAAGCGTTATTTATTAAGGTTAAGCTTAAAATACCCCTTTCATTTGTCTTAATTTCATAAGAACCAGAAATTTCTGTATTTGGATTTTGATGATAACCTTGAGAGTCAATCATTTTGTTTACTGTATCTAGTATCATGGTATTAATTTTATCTTGTACTTGAGTATTAAACATTTTT
>JAYFRK010000548.1:0-4622 GCA_034925975.1 Clostridium sp. | reverse complement strand
TTGTGCAATACCTACAGCAACTGCACCAACAAAAGGCCTTGCAAGATCCAATGTTTTCATTGCAATTTTGAATCCCTCGCCTTCCTTTCCTAAAAGATTAGTAGCAGGAATTCTTACATCTTCAAATACAACATCAGTAGTATTTGAGAGTCTGATTCCCATTTTGTTTTCTTCTTTCCCTACAGTTATACCACTACGGCTTCTTTCAACAATAAAAGCTGTCAATCCCTTTAATCCTTTTGATTTATCTGTAGATGCAAAAACTACATATACATCTGATACTCCACCATTAGTAATAAAACATTTTGCACCATTTATTACATATTCCTCTCCGTCTCTTACTGCTGTTGTTCTTACAGAACCAGCATCTGATCCTGCATTTGGTTCTGTTAGACAGAAAGCGCCAAAAGCACCTGGTACAATAATATCTGAAAAAAGTTTTTTCTGTTCAGGTGTTCCTGCAATTAAAATAGGTTTTAGTGACAAACTAGTGGCACATAAACCAGTAGCAAATCCAGCATCAACTTTTCCTATTTCTTCATAAATAGCAGCGGTAGTCATATAATCAACACCGCTACCACCGAATTCCTCAGGAATTTCAAGACAGTGCAAACCCATTTCAAATGCTTTTTCATATAATTTTCTAGGAAATTCTCCTGTTGTATCAAATTCTGCAACGTATGGTTTTACCTCATTATTCATAAATTCTTTCACCATATTCACTAGACTCGTTTGTTCTTCATTCAAAATATATCCCATTATTCTACCTCCTAAATATTTTTTTAATTTCTTAGCTTAGTAGTCATATTGATTTTCACTTGTCAACTTATTTATTTACATATTTTTAAAACCATAAATTATGTTTACAACAAGTTTCATGCCACTTTTAGAAGTGCTTATTTTTAAGGCTTTTATATCATTGTGCAACTTTTTTTTGTGCAATATATAAAACAATTGCACAAAAATAGGTTGCACAATATCCAAAAATAGCTCTCCATCTCAGGCTATATTAAATTTCTTTATCTATTCTTGCTATTTTTAAAAATAAGAAAGCCCCCAAGTGCATATCTTATACACTTGGGGGCTATACATACTGTTATTAAGTTGTTTTTATTTAATTTTAGGTATATATTATTTAACACCCATCCATCCGGAAATTACCATCATTTGAACTTCTGATGTTCCTTCATAAATTTCTGTTATTTTTGCATCACGCATCATTCTTTCAATTGGATAATCACTTGAATATCCATAACCACCAAATAATTGTAAACAACGTCTTGTTACATCGCTGGCATTGTTAGCAGAAACTAATTTTGCCATAGCAGCTAAATGCGTAAAACTTTCATGATTATCCTTTGCACATGCAGCTTGATATACTAAAAGTTTTGCAGCTTCTGTATTTGCACGCATTTGGGCAAGTTCAAATTGTGTATTTTGGAATTTTGAAATAGTACGTCCAAATTGAACACGTTCATTAACATATTTTATAGTTTCTTCTATTGCGCCTTCTGCAATACCAAGAGCTTGTGCAGCAATACCAATACGGCCTCCATCAAGAGTTGCCATTGCAATGCTAAATCCTTTACCTTCTTCTCCTAAAAGATTTTCCTTTGGAACTATGCAATTATCAAAGAATAATTCACATGTAGAAGATGCACGGATTCCCATCTTTATTTCATGAGTTCCAACAGAAAAGCCAGGGAAATCTTTTTCAACGATAAATGTTGAAATACCCTTTGTTCCCTTACTCTTATCTGTCATAGCCGCAACAATATATACGTCTGCATATCCTGCATTAGTAATAAAGATCTTGCTGCCATTTAATACATAATGGTCTCCTTCTAATACAGCTGTTGTCTTTTGCATAGAAGCATCAGTTCCAGCAGAAGGTTCTGTTAATGCAAAGGCACCTAACATTTCACCTGAAGCAAGTGGTTTTAAATATTTCTCTTTTTGCTCTTCTGTACCATATGTGTAAATTGGTGTTGCACAAAGACTTGTGTGTCCTGAAACAATAACACCTGTTGTTGCACAACATTTAGATAATTCTTCTACACATTGTATATAACTTAATGTATCCATTCCAGCTCCGCCATATTCTTCTGGGAATGGAATTCCAAGCAAGCCCATCTCAGCCATTTTTGCTACATTTTCTTCTGGAAAGCGCATGGTTTCATCAATTTCTTTTGCAATTGGTTTTACCTCATTTTGTGCAAAATCGCGATACATTTCTTGTAATTGTTGGTGATTTTCATCTTGTTTAAAATTCATATTAATTCCCTACCTTTCTTTTTTATATGTGAATGTCAATTTTATTTTATTAGTTGTTACTATCTAATTGGCAACATACTTTACCTGGATTCATAATAGAATTTGGATCAAACACTTTTTTAATGCCTTGCATTAAGTTCATATTTATTTCTCCAACACTATCTACTAAATAGCGAATTTTTCCACTACCAATTCCATGTTCTCCTGAAACAAGTCCGCCACATTTTGTTGCTTCTGGGTAAATAATATCGAAGAACTTATCAACTCTTGCTTTAAATTCTGATTCTTCTAAATCATTACTGCATTGATATATATGAAGATTTCCATCTCCTGCATGTCCAAAGCTTTTAATAGTTAATCCACATTCTTCACCAGCTTTATTTACAAATTCAAGATAAGAAGCAATTTTATTTACAGGAACTACCACATCACATTCATCTAATAATTTTGTTTCTGCCATAATTGCCTCTAAGAAGCTTGAACGAGCTGCCCATGCATCTTTCATCTTTGCAGGTGTATCAGCTACAAGAACATCAATTGCTCCTTCTTCTAATACTATTTCACTAGCTTGTTCAATAAGGTTATTTAATTCATCTTCACTACCTGCATCTATAGTAACAAGCAAATAAGCATTTGCAGTTGTTCCATCAATTACTTGTGGGAATACGCTCTTTCCAATATATCTTTCACTAGAAAGAACAATTTCTCTTTCCATAAATTCCAATGCTTGTGGATTTATGTTTCCCATTTTTAATTTAGGAACAGTAGAAATACAATCATTTAAATTTTCAAAAGGAATAATTAAACTTGCAACTACCTTTGGTGCTGGCATTACTTTCAAAGTAAGTTCTGTAATAATTCCAAGGGTACCTTCTGAACCAATCATCAAATCCAAAAGGCTGTAACCTGAACTTGTTTTTGATACTGTAGCTCCAAAGTTAGTAATTTCTCCTGTTGGAAGAACAACTGTCATTGCACGTACATAATCACGTGTTGCACCGTATTTAACAGCTCTCATTCCACCAGCATTTGTTGAAACGTTTCCACCTAAGCAAGCGAACTTTTCGCCAGGATCTGGAGCATATAATAATCCTTGTTTTGCACAATCCTCCGCAAGATCATTTAACAAAACACCTGCTTGAACATGAACAACAAAATTTTCTAAGTCATAAGAAAGTATCTTATTCATCTTTGTAATATCAATCAAAACTCCTCCTAAAAGCGGAACTGCACCTCCTACAAGCCCTGTACCTGCTCCTCTTGGAGTTACTGGTATCTTATTTTCATTACATATTTTTAATACTGCAGCAACTTCTTCTGTAGAGTGTGCCATAAATACAACTTGTGGAGCCATCTTTCCATAAATAGGCATTTCATCATGAGAATAATCTTCATTGATATCATCACCCGTTAAAATATGTCCTGGAGCTGCCTCCTGTAATTTTGAGATTAATTCTTCTGTCAATTGATTATACTCTGACATGATAATCATTCCTTTCTAATTTTTTATTGTATAATGCTCCAATTAATAGAGCATTATACTTATACATAAAACATAATTACATGTAATTTTATTTTCATTCCTAACCTAAAAGGGATAGGAAGATATCTACTCTGATTTTGCTTTCTTCATTTCTTCAATCATAACTGGAAGAACTTCAGTTGCATTTCCAACAATAGCAATATCGGCGATTTCAAAAATTGGAGCATCTTCATCTTTATTAATTGCCACAACATAACTAGAGCCTAACATTCCAGATGTATGTTGTGTTGCTCCAGAAACACCACATGCAATATAAAGTTTTGGTGCTACAATCTTTCCTGATTGTCCAACTTTGTGTGCACGAGAAATCCATCCATCTTCAATTGCCGGTCTTGTTGCACCTACTACGCCACCAAGTACTCGTGCTAATTCTTCAACAAGTTTGAAATTTTCTGCATTTCCCATTCCACGTCCACCGGAAACAATAACTTGTGCTTCTTCTAAATTAACAGATTCAGAAATCTCTTTTACTGTATCAACAATTTTTGCCTTAATAGCACTAGCTGGAATTTCTACTTTTTTCTCTGTAACACCTGCATTTGAACCAGCCTCTGGCTTTGAAAAACTTCCATTTCTAACTGTAACTACGGCTGTGCCTTCTGCTTCAATATGTTCTAAAATTGTACCGCCGTAAGCTGGTCTAGTGTACATAACTTTGCCATCAGTTATACTCATTCCTGTTACGTCACTTACACATCCTAAATTCATACGTCCTGCAATACGTGGTGCAATATCTTTAGCTAATGCTGTATTGGCTAATAGAATAATCTCTGGATTTTGTTCCTTAACAGTTTGTGATAATACT
>JAYFRK010000456.1:0-5277 GCA_034925975.1 Clostridium sp. | reverse complement strand
ATCTACTCTACCTGTCTCGGATAGCTATTGGGCTTTGTTTTGTTTCGCAAACTTACCCACAAGTATGAGCCTCAAATATGGTTCGTGTACCTCAGACCAGAGTTTTGCCGCCAACTTCCTTCAGATTCCACCTCACGATGGTCACCCTTGTCTTGAGCTAATGGTTGGCGCTATCAGCCCCCATATCGGACTTTCACCGATTAGTACGCACCCATGCTGGGCGCACGATAACGACTTCTAAGGAGTAAAACTCCTAAGAATTCTGTTAATAAGCCTCAGTTGGAGAAAAAAACTCCACCTGAGGCCAAGAATCCTCTTTATCAATAAAAAACTTGACTTACATACTTTAATATGATAAGATAATATTCGTTAAACGCGCCGAAGTGGTGGAATCGGCAGACGCAATGGACTCAAAATCCATCGCTGGCAACAGCGTGCGGGTTCAAGTCCCGCCTTCGGCACCATATATATTAACGGTTTAAGGACTTTGGATAAGTTATCCAAAGTCCTTTTTCATGTCATTTGTCCGTTTTTTGTCCGTTTATAAAATATATAATATTAACATTAACTAATATAAACTAAACTTTTATTATGTTTTAATAATTTTTTACTCTTTAAAATTTCTAATAAAATTTCTTAGGTTATAAAATTCTTTAAAAATTTAATTACTAAATTTTTATTATTGTTTCTTATCATCTTATTTTTCTATTATTTAAAAAGGGCGGTTGGGTTGAATATGAATTTATTTATTATAGTTCTTCCTTGGACAAAACTTGCATGCCCTACACTTATTGGAGCTTGTAACGGTTTGTCCAAGGACGGTAAGGACTATAATTTCCTATTTGATTCTTTTGGGGTTTGGAGCAAAGCCACATTCAATTCATTCTAGCCCAATTTTGCAAAACGAGTGGGTTTGTTTGGCGAAGTTGGGCATGCTCCAGAGGAATACCCTGAAAATGACCTTAGAGGAATACATTCAAGAAATGTTATAGTACCACAGCTTTATGCAAGCTTTGCTTTTTGAAGCTTGTATAAAGTGGACTCCACTGTGGTTGTCCACCTGAAAGGCTGCAGTATAAAGTAATCTTTATATTTAAAGTACAGGTTTTGCACTCCAACGGGTACCCTAAAAAGGGCCTGTTAGAATTCTACATATTCTTAATTTCTAGAGGGCTTGAAGTATGAAAGACCTATAGGAACTTAGAATATGTTAATAATAACATGTACTTTTTTGGGTGTTGGGAATTAGTGCCCTAGATAGGTTTAATGGGTATAGCCACAGTAACAGTTATGATATAAGTGGTAGTTACTAGATAATATTACAATTATGTTTATGTTTTTACTTTGTTAATGTTTATAAAATTAGAAGTAGTCTTAATATAATTTATAGAAAAACAAATAGCTGGCCTTGCCAGCTGTTTGTGTAATTTTCGCCCTCTGGGCGGATTAATGAAAATGGACTTGCTTTATATCAGGTTTCAGGTACTTAGTGGCTATCTGTAATCTTAAAAGATTTAAAGCTAGTCCATTTTCTATCCTATTTCTTCTTTTAGTGGAAGTGATAAGCTATTTTATTTTTAAAGTGGTTTTCTTTAAAAATAGACCAGCTTTTGACTTCCAACTGTAGGCGTAGCCAATTATAGATTAAAAAAAGCTCACGATGCGCCTTTTGCATGGTGAGAGTTTTTTAATTACCGATTTATATGGTTTAGGAGTAGCGATGGTGACATGGCTGCTCCTAAATGGATTTATTAATTTGTTTTACTCAATTTGAATAATGCTAAATATATGAATAATGGGAAGTTCAAATTAAAACACAATTTTTTAAAATCAAACTATATTATCTAGTTCGTAACTGAGATAATTCTTCCCTAAAAGCCCTATTTTTTTTACTCTTATTATCTTTTAAATTTAAAGGTGGTTCATAAGTGTTAATCAAATATATTTCAAACTCCATAGGGTTGTCAATTGTAACAAAATACATTATCAAGTTATCTTTCATCCATTTTGATAACTTTTCTTCGTGTTCATCAATGAACTTATACTTTAAATTATTTGTTTCATTCTCATATTCTTTTTCAAAACCAAACAACACTCCCAAGCTTTTCCGTAATGTAGAGCTTCTAGCTTTTCCATTAAAGTGATTTTTATAATCACGCTTTCTTATACTTTTTACCCTTGAAGTTGGTCTACCAGAGATTCCCACATAAATAACTGGTAATCCATTAACGTATGAATATTCTAATTCCTTCATTCTTGCTGGTAAAACATCCGTATTTCTTGCACATATTAGATAAGCTCCTGCTACATCTGGTAATTTACTAGGCATGTCTATTGTAGGAATAAAAGTATTTTCTAATAATTTATTTAATAACTCTTTCAAATTGATACTCAACCTCCTTTATGATGCTAACTTTTGTGATTGCAAATATGTTGCATCTGATAATATAATATCTACACATTATTATCCCAATCAGTATATATACAACAGAAAGCTACAATTGCAATAAAAGTATATCTAACAAACCAAAATCATTCTAATTAAGACCCTTAAGTTGATTTTCATTTAGGTTCTTATGATACAGAACACTAATTTCTATCTAATGCAACAAACGGAAATGTATTATTATGAAAATTTCTAGCAGGCAACCTACGTAAACTCGAAAAATATTTTTTGCAATATCTTGAATCTCGGGAATTTTCCCATTTTTTGTTTATTTCAATAATATTATCAACTACAACACCTATTCCTATTAGTTCATTAATAAAGCTTGGAAAGTTAAATGATTCCGCTTGTGCTACTATCCATATTCCCAGTGAGATTTTTGTTAACTCTCTACCTAATTTAAAGATTTCGTATAAAAATTCATTGTAGACACCATTTATAGAATCAATAACACTACTATTTATATTACCATCTTCTATACCTTTATGATATTTATCCATCTCATTATGAAATGCATGCAATTTCTCTTTAAATCCTTCACTATTTCTTAACTCAATAATATCTTCGAGTTTAATTCTTGATAAATTACTTGGTAAATGTAGTTCAATTTTAGTTTTTGCAACCTGAATTTTTTCCCCAGTCGCTCTATAGTCTTGCCTTAAAGCCATGGCGTATTCATCCATATATGGTCTATCGGTAAAAGCACTAATTCCATTTTGTTCACTGATTATATGTGATAATATACTCATATAAATTAAAGCAACTTCTTCAGGTATCTTTATCCCTTCGTCAGTTTTATGTCCTATATTATTTTCTACACAAAATCTTGACCATTCATCTGTATATTTTTCATTGTATAACGTATATTCTTGATTTTCCTTACATTTCCACTCTTCTATCAAATTTCTATTTGATAATCTTCTCTGCCTATTAGACCTTATAGGCCAGAATGTACGTGAATATTTTTCTGGCCTCCTAAATATACCTTCTATTGCAGTTAGGGCGTCAAGAGAAGCATAATATCCATCATTATACTTAGGTCTGTACTTATTTATTAAATCAGTTTCTTCACATACTTGCTTAAATGCTCTACTTAAAGTTTCATCTGCAGAAGAAGGAATTATTAGATTGACCTTATCAAAATATAGCATTGCAAATTTGATCCAGTTTGTATTTTCAATTTCAAATGATGGATAGTATAAAATATTTTTCATTTTTATTCTCCCCTTATTGTTATATAGCACAACATAGTATTTATTTTTAATTTTCCTTGCAATAACATACATGTTATTATAATTTTCAAAAGTCTTAATAATTAGTCTTATCAACTTCCCATTATAGACACTATGACAATTTATTCTTATATTTTATTCCATTCATATATATCTATCAGAATACATTAAATATCTTTTATCAAATCACATCATATTAATCCTTATTGTAACAAAATATGATTTCATTTACAAATTATATTGCTATATACAAATATCTTTTCAATGCTTTTAAATAAATCTTAAATTAAAAAGCATGTCATCTAAATTTAATTTTTTTTGATCTATAGAAATATTACTATGAGTAATGGTATACTTTAAGAAAATATGTTAAAATATCTCAAAATGTATTTATAATACTTATATATTTAAAGCTTTTATAAATTTTTTAACAAGGATGTGCATATTATGAAAAACAAATTTACAGATTTAGAAATAAACAAAAGAATAAATGAGGTAAACGCAACTTTAAAAATAGAAGGGTTAAGCTTATCAGAACAAGCTAAAAAAATAGGTAAATTATATTTAGAAGATAAGATTACTGAAAAAGAAGCTAAACAAATGATTTTAAAATTACATGGAGTAGATGAGTAATAAATTGTAATTTAAGTAATGTTATTGATCGATACGTGTATTAATAAATAGACTTAACATAAAAAATTTAAGAAAAACTAGATGCATTTGAATCATATATTACAAATAAAAATTTGTTAAAACCTTGTTTTTTCAATAAAACAAAATGTTATATATTAGAAATTAATTTTCTTCATCAATTTGACTCTACAATAGAGCAGTACAACTTTAATTAATTATAACTTTATACTTAAATTATTATTATTTATGCTTGTCAAAAGTTTCGAACTACATAGTTTTAAAAATCTTTACAAATTCCATTGTGAGTACTATTAACATTTTAAATAACTTATAAGAAGGTGATAAATTATTATGGTATCGTTTGACTCTTTAATCATTGGCAACAAGTATGATAGGCCTTTTCTTGCTAAACTATGGGGATATACTGATTACCACGGAATTGCAAGAGGTATTGTAACACCTAAATATAGTAATAAAATAATTATATTTATAACCAAAAAGAAGCAAACTAGTCTTACTCAATATACAGACCATTTTGATTCAGATAAATCTTTATTATTCATGGAAGGTGAGGATAAACATAAAAATGATGAAAGGTTAATAAATTCAATATATTCCACAGATGAAATTTATTTATTTTATCGTGAAATACACCATACATCTTTTGAATATATGGGAAGAATATATTTATCAACTTATGAACAAAATTTAGGATCAAAACCTAGCAAATTTATCTTCAGCACAAACAAATTTTATTCTGTAGCATATAATGACATGTGCTCTGAAGAAAATACTTATGGTAACTCATTTGACACCTTTCTACCAGATGATGAGGGTAAAGCAAAAATTCAAAAACATATATCTTATGAAAGAAGTATAAAGAACAGAGCAAGAGCTATTGAAATTCATGGATGTACATGCATAGTCTGTGGTTTTAACTTTAATAAGGTTTATGGTAAAAAGTTA
>JAYFRK010000597.1:0-8176 GCA_034925975.1 Clostridium sp. | reverse complement strand
TCTTCTTCTATATTCAGCAAATGATTCAGCTTCTATGATAGCAGATAACTTAGGTGGAAGTCCTGCAGGATTTGCTAATATGATGAATGATAGAATAAAAAAGTTAGGATTAAAACATACTCACTTTGTAACACCTAACGGGTTAGATACTAATATTGATAATCATTACACTTCTGCTTATGATTTAAGTGTAATTGCAAGAGAAGCATACAAAAACCCTTGGGTTAAAAAAGTTATGGCAACTAAAAAAGATAAAATAGAAATTTCAAATGGCACTATAGCTTATGTGGAAAATAGGAATAAGCTGCTTGGTGAAAAAATTGATACTGCTTTTGCTAATAAAATAGGTATTGACCTTAACCAAGTGCCTGCTTCAAATGCTGTTGCCGTAGGAGGAAAGACTGGATATACTTCAAAGGCTGGAAGATGCCTTGTTACAGTTTTCCAAAAAGACGGAAGAGATTTAATCGGAGTTGTAATGAAATCTGCTTATGATGCTAATGATACTTATGTATTCAATGACATGGCAAAAATAATAAACTGGAGTTATGCAGCTAAACCAGCAGCACTATACAAAGCTAATACTGAATTAAAAACTCTTACGCTTAAATATAAGCCACTGAAATTCTTCGGGCCTGAAAAAGAAATTAAAGTTCCTGTAACCTTAAAAGAGGATGCAGTATACTATGACAATGAAATTAATAAAGCAGAAACAAAAACTGAATTCCAACTTTCTGCTGATGTAAAGGCAAGCAAGTTGAGTACAGATAAAAGTATAGGTAAACTAGTTCTAAAGGAAAGAGAAACAACAAAAACTTATGATTTATATCCTACAGTATCCTCTAAGGATGTTGTAAAAGGAAATGCTCTTCTTTATGCTGGTGTTATAGTAGGAGTTTTAGTAGTAATATTCCTAATAATTGGCATAATTAGTTTAATTTCAAGAAGTGCAAGACGTGGTAGAAGAAGTAGAAGAAGATTCTAAATAAATTTGAATTTTGAAATTCACATAAAAATAAGTAAAAAATAATTTACCGAATTTTAAATTTTTATAATATGTAATAAACTCTACAGAATGTTCTGTAGAGTTTATTTTTTATTTAATAGTAAATCATATAAATAAATAGCTATGCTTTAAGAGATTGTTAATTTCTTATTATAATGAAATCAACATTCATTTAAAACAGAGCCTAATAAATATTACTTTCTAAAAATTTTGTTTGACATTTGACAAACTATATTCATATATTGTAATATATAGATATAGTAATCAAACCATAGTTAAGAGGTGAACAACTTGGATAATAACTTCAAAAAATACGAAGACTCCGCTGAACTATTGAAAGCAATAGCTCACCCTGTTCGTATTTGCATAATAAGAGGGTTGCTTGATAAAGGTGGGTGTAATGTTTCAACTATGCAAAGCTGCCTTGATATACCTCAACCGACTGTTTCTCGTCATCTTCAAAAGTTAAAAAATCTTGGCATTATAGATGGTGAGAGAAATGGTCTTGAGATAAATTATAAAGTAACAAATAAAAAAGTAGTGGAGCTTATTCAGCTGCTGCTTAGAGAAGAAGATTAATAATAAATTTAAAATTTAGATTATATAAAAAGTATTAATTCTATGGAGGGATTTTGCATGAGTAAAAAAGTTTTAATAGTTGGTGGCGTTGCTGGTGGTGCATCAGCTGCTGCAAGACTTAAAAGATTAGATGAAAATATAGAAGTTGTCATTTTTGAAAGAGGAAATTATATATCTTTCGCCAATTGCGGTCTTCCTTACTATATTGGAGGAACTATTCAAGAAAGAGAAAATCTATTAGTTACAACTCCAACTGATATGAAAGAAAAATTTAATATTGACGTTAGAATTAATAGTGAAGTTATTAAAATTGATGCTGATAAAAAAGAAGTTACTGTAAATAGTTCTGATAATGGAACATATGTAGAATCTTACGATGCATTAATTTTATCCCCTGGTGCAAAGGCAATTAAACCTCCTATTCCAGGAATAGATAATGAAAAAATATTTACTTTAAGAAACATGTATGACACTGATAAGATAAAAGAATTTGTAACTAAAAATAGTTTAGATTCTGCTGTAGTTATAGGTGGAGGTTTTATAGGTGTAGAAATGGCTGAAAACTTAAACCACTTAGGCTTAAAAGTTACATTAGTTGAAGCTGCGCCTCATATTCTTGCGCCTTTTGATTCAGATATGGTAACAATTGCAGAAAAAGAACTTCAAGATAATAATATTCAATTAGTTTTAAATAATGGTGTTAAATCCTTCAATAATAATGGAAATAAATTAGATGTTCAGTTAAGTAGCGGTGAAAATATAAATACAGATATAGTTATTTTAGCTATAGGTGTAACCCCTGATGTAGCTTTTCTTAAGAACACTGGTCTAGAATTTGGTCCAAAGGGTCACATAATAGTAGATGAACATTTACAAACTAGCTTAAAGGATATATACGCTGTTGGAGATGCTGTTGAAGTAGTAGACTTTATAAGCGGACAAAAAACTGCCATTCCTCTAGCTGGACCTGCTAACAAACAAGGAAGAATTGCTGCTGATAACGTATGTGGATTAGCTACAACTTACAAGGGAACTCAAGGCTCATCAATATTAAAAGTCTGCGATCTTACTTGTGCTGCTACTGGAAGTAATGAAAGAACTCTTCAAAGATTGAATATACCTTATGAAGCTATATATGTATTCCCTCAAAGCCACGCTTCATACTACCCTGGTGCAACACCTATAACACTAAAATTAATTTTCAATAAAGAGGGTAAAATTTTTGGTGCCCAGGCTATAGGTTATGAAGGAATAGATAAAAGAATTGATGATATTGCTACTGTAATAAGATTAGGTGGAAACATTACAGATTTAACTGAACTTGAACTATGTTATGCACCACCATATTCTTCTGCAAAGGATCCTGTTAATATGGCAGGCTATGTTGCTGAAAATATTATAAGTGGAAAATCAGAAGTTGTTCTTCCTAGAGAAATAGATTCTAGAGATAGAGAAAATATTATTCTTCTAGATGTAAGAACAGATTTAGAACAAGAAACTGGTTCAATAGATGGTTCAGTTCATATTCCTCTACAACAACTAAGACAAAGATTAGGAGAACTAGATAAAGCTAAAGAAATTTGGGCTTACTGTCAAGTTGGCCAAAGAGGATACTATGCTGAAAGGCTTCTTAAACAGAATGGATTTAAAGTTAAAAATGTTACAGGAGGCTTTAAACTATATATGTCCTCTAAATTTACTCCTAAAAATTTAGGAAATGACAATAAAAAAAATACAACAATTGAAAATATAGAAAATCCTAAAATTGACACTGGAATAGTTAAAAATTTAGATGCCTGTGGACTAAGCTGCCCTGGGCCACTAATGAGAGTTAAATCTGCTGTAGATGAATTAAATACTGGAGACACATTAAATGTTTCAGCTTCTGATCCAGGTTTTTATGAAGATATAAAATCTTGGTGCAGAACTACAAATAATGAATTAATTAGTGTAAGTAAAGATAAAGGGATTATAAAGGCAACCTTAAGAAAGAGCTGCAGTGAAGAGGCTGTTTCATCTGTTGATCCTGTTTCAATTCCTACTAAAAATGGTCAAACTATGGTTGTTTTTAGTGGAGATTTAGATAAAGCAATTGCATCCTTCATTATAGCTAATGGTGCAGCTGCTATGGGTAAGAAGGTTACTATGTTCTTTACTTTCTGGGGAATAAACATTTTAAGAAAAAATCAAAATATATCAGTTAAAAAGACATTTATTGAAAAAATGTTTGGTAAAATGATGCCTCAAGGTTCAGAAAAACTAAAACTTTCTCAAATGAACATGGCAGGAATTGGTCCTAAAATGATAAGAGGGATTATGAAAAATAAAAACGTAGAATCTCTTGAAACATTGATGAAATCAGCAATTGCTGGTGGAGTTGAAATAGTTGCTTGCCAAATGTCTATGGATCTTTTAGGCTTTAAACAAGAAGAATTAATAGATGGAGTAAAAATAGGTGGAGTTGGATATTACCTAGGAGAAGCAAATGATGCTGGAGTAAATTTATTTATATAGTATTCTATAATACAGTGTTATAAAATCTGGCATCTAATATGAGATTTTATACATTCTAAGCTTGTTGTTTAAATACAGCAAGCTTTTTTCTTATATGGGACTTATTAATATAAATACTTATTTAATACTATTTTTCCATAAATCCTGTTTAATGATATAATAGATATATAATAAGTATAATATAAGAAATAGCAATTTCTCAAAGTTCCATTAATATTTATAATTTCAAGGAGGATGAGCAATGAGTAAAAAAGTTGTAATAGTTGGTGGATCTGCCGGTGGTGCTACTACCGCTAGCAGGCTTAGAAAACTTGATAGTGATGCAGAGATAATAATTTATGAGAAAGGACCTTATATATCCTACTCCAGCTGCGCTCTTCCATATTATATTGGAAATATAGTAGAAGATAGACGTAAAATTTTTGTAAGAACTCCTGAAGAAATGAAAAAAGCACATAATGTCACTGTTAAAATAAACAGTGAAATAACCTCTATAGATCCTATTAATAGGACTATTACTGTTAGAGAAGATGATAAAACATATAAAGAAAACTATGATTATCTAGTTCTATCTCCAGGCGCTAAACCTTTTGTTCCACCTATTTCTGGTATCAATAGCTCTAAAATATTTACTTTAAGAAATGTACCGGATGCAGATAAAATAAAAGAATACCTAAATAATTCATCTGTTAAATCTGTAACTATAGTTGGCGGAGGATACATTGGTGTAGAGGTTGCAGAAAACTTAAGAAACCTTGGCATTAGGGTAACTATGGTTGAAGCTTCTCCCCACATTCTTTCTCCTTTTGATACTGACATGGCTGAATTGATTGAAAGTGAGCTTATAGATAATGGTATAAATTTGATCACAAATGATCCTGTAAAATCATTTAGTGATATTGATAATATAATTGAGCTATCTTTAGGAAGTGGAACAAAAATTCAAAGTGATATGATAGTCCTTTCTATCGGAATTAAGCCTGATATAGATTTTTTAAATGGTTCTGCAATAGAACTTGGGCAACGTGGACACATTACAGTAAATCAAAGAATGCAAACTAATTTTGAGAACATATATGCTTTAGGAGATGCAGTAGAAACAGAGGACTATGTAAATGGCTATAAAACTAATATTGCCCTAGCAAGCCCTGCTGCAAGACAGTCTGATATTATAGCACATAATATAATGAATATTGATTCCTTTTATAGAGGATCTCTTGGATCTGCTCTAATTAAGGTATTTGATTTAACTTGTGGTTCCACAGGAAATAATGAAAAAACACTTCAAAAATATAATATACCTTATAAAGTAGCCTATGCTACTGCTAAGTCACATGCTGCAACTTATCCAGGAAGCGGCAGTATAAAAATAAAATTGATCTTTGACTATGATGGAAAAATTTTAGGAGTTCAAGCTTTAGGCTATGAAGGAGTGGATAAAAGAATTGATGTATTTGCAACTCTTATAAGCCTAGGAGGAACTGTATACGATGCAGCTAATCTTCAACTAGCCTATGCCCCAGCATACTCAACTCCTACCGACGCTGTAAATATTGCTGGCTTAAAAGCAGTTAATATGCTCTCTAATAATAAATAGTATCAGTAAATAAGGTATATAATTCAACAGGGAATTATATACCTTTTATTTTTAACACCTTATCTTGTAGTTAACACGAGATTCCATAGTGAAAGCTAGGAAAGTGTTTTTTTTATTTTATCAAGCTATCTATGAATTTTCCATTTTCATAGAAAAGCTCTTCATCAGCATATATCTTGCCACCATTTCTCATGTCACAAAGCATATCCCAATGTATAGTAGATCTATTTTCTCCTCCTGCTTCTGGCATAGAATCACCTATTGCCATGTGCACAGTTCCACCTATTTTTTCATCAAAAAGCATATTTCTTGTAAATTTTTTAATTCCATAGTTAGTTCCTATAGCAACTTCTCCAAATCTTGAAGCTCCTTCATCTGTTTCTAAAAGAGCTTTTAAAAGGTCTTCTCCTTTTTTAGCAGTTGCTTTTATAACCTTTCCATCTCTAACTTCAAGCTTTATGCCCTCTATTTCTTTTCCAGCATAGATTCCTGGAAAACTAAAGGTTACATATCCATTAACTCCGTCTTCTACAGGAGAAGTAAATATTTCTCCATCAGGGAAGTTCACTTTTCCGTCACAGTTAATCCACTTTCTTCCGTTAATATTAACCACTATATCTGTTCCCTCAGATATAATATGTAATTCCTTTTTTGTATCTAAATATTTTACCCATTTATCTTGATAAGCACTTATCCTTTTCCATTCTGCCACTGGATCTTCACTATCTAAAAGTCCTGCTCCATATACAAAATCTTCATATTCTGAAAGACTCATACTTGCTTCTTGAGCATCTGCATAAGTAGGAAATTGTGTTCCGCACCATCTAAGACTGCCATTTCCCATTCTTTCTGAGTAAATCTTTCTCCAACTAGCTGCTCCTTTAGCATTTAACTGAATTTTTCTTGAATCTATATTTGAATTAGATTTTGTATTTTTAGTTCCCCAGGCAGTAAGCCATACATCTGCCTTAGATAGAAGTGTTTTAGCCATAAAGTTTTCTTCTTGAAGCTGCTCATCACTGCTATACTTTAACTTCATCTCATTGGCTTCATGAGAAGTTAAATTAGTTTCCACATGTGCCCCTGCAAGGATTGCTTCTTTAACTACTTCTGCCATCCAAGGCTCTGCAATGCTTTCACATTGTACGTATACAAAGTCACCTTTTTTAACTTCAGCTGAATAATTTACTAGAAGTTTTGCAAGTTTTTTCAATCTTGGATCTGCCATTTTTCTACCCCCTATATTTTAATTTCTAATTATCTATTAGACTTAATATTGCTGCTAACTAGTTATGACCTTATTAATTTCCATAACTATTCTCTCTTCATTTAAAGGTTTTGTTAAGAAACTTTTAGCCCCTGCTTCCATAGCTTCAATAATCTTGCCTTGTTGTCCCAATGCTGAACACATTATTATTTTTGCATGTGGGTCTATTTCAACTATCTTTTTAACTGCTTCAACTCCATCCATATCTGGCATAGTTATATCCATTGTTACGATATCTGGTCTTAGCTTTTTATATAGGTTAATTGCCTCATTTCCATTAGACGCTTGTCCTATTACTGTAATATTATTATTTTTCAAATAATTTATAATGTTAAGCCTTATAAAATTGGAATCATCTACAACTAATACATTCATTTTAACTCTCCTGTAACATCTTGCAAATAAAATAAAAATAAATTCAATTGTATTTATTGGATTTTTTAAAAATATTTACTATAAACCTTATTTCATAAAATCAATTATACATTTTCAACCTTTTAACGTCAATAATTTATTATACTGATGATCCATTAATAATTCTTATTTATAGTCATGGATTTAAATATTCAACTAGACTATCTTTATCTGTATTAATAAACTTTCCATTCTCAAGTTTAAGATATTTTACACTTCTCCCTACCTCACCAATATATTCCACTAACCTAGAGTGACAGGTAGTTATAAAAATTTGATTGCTTTTAGATAGATAATTTAAAACCTTAATTACTTCCCTTGTATGAATCTCATCAAAATTAACAAAAGAATCATCTAATATTATTGGAAGAGATGGTGTTATCTCATTTATCCTACTCAACCTTACAGATAAAAATAATTGCTCCTTTGTAGCTCTGCTTAAAATATTAGAATTTTCCTTTGTACTTCCATCTTTAAGAACTGTTTTAAAATCTGCTTCCATTAAGTTATCCACAGGAAGTATGTCAGTATATTCTCCCCTAGTTATCTCTTGCATATATTTGCTAGCACCCTTTAAAAGAGAGTCTTTAGTTTTTTCCATAAATTCATTTTGAATTTTTTCTAGTATAAATTTTGCAGTTTTTAATGAAGCATATTTTTTTGCCAAGAATTCCATTGAATTTTTAGAGCTATCAATCTTACGTTGAGCTAGCTCAATATCTTTAGTAGAAAGTAAAGATGTTAATTCATGCTTTAACTTTTGCTCTTCTTCAATAAGACTTTCTAACTTATCTGAACT
>JAYFRK010000146.1:0-1777 GCA_034925975.1 Clostridium sp. | reverse complement strand
TTATCTACAATTTATTTTGTATATTTTCAAATATGCCTGAATATGTGAAACTACGAAATAGTGTTGTTGTTCGTATATATGTATACGTCTATCTACACATGTTGGTTTCTTAATGATTTCTTGTTAAAAAATAAATAAAGGCTAGGAAAATTCCTAACCTCTTAATTATTTAAACTTTTTATAAATTCACTTATTTCCTTATTTAAAGTCTCTCCTTCTTTAACACACCCTAAGTGACCCCAACTTGATTTAATAGTTAAAGTTTTAGCCTGATTAGCCTCTTTAGAATTTAATATATCTGCAAGTTCATAAGCATGCTCTGGTGGGAATTCAGAATCCGTATCTATATTCATAATTAATACAGGACATTTGATTCTTCTAACTCCATCTTCATAACTTTCAGCGTCTCTTCCTAGGTCATAGGTGTTAATAGCATCTAAAACACTTATGTAACAATTAAGATCCCTTCCATAAATTTGAGCTTCTACTCCTTCTTTTACATAATTCTTGCAGTTATTATTTCTAATTTTTTGAGCTTCCTTTCCTTCTGGAACAGTATCCCAACAAACTTCTTTTATGATTTTATGGCTAGTATAATATATTCTTGCAATTTCATTAATTACCTTTAAAGAATACTTGGGTTTTCCTATTTCATACCATCCATCATTAAATTCCGGATCTGACTTAGCTATATCTATAATAAAATTATGCATTGCCATCCCGCCTGGAGTCATCCTTCCCGCTGTTGCTACTGCAACTACAGAGCCTACAAATTTCGGATAAAGTGCAGCCATTTGAAGACTTTGGAGAGATCCCATGGATGGCCCAGCTATCATAAATAATTTATCTACACCTATTTCTTCTAAAAAAGCCTTATTGAACTTTACTATATCTATTAATGTTATTTCTGGGAAATCAGGTCCATAGTGTTTTCCAGTGTCAATATTTAGAGTTAGTGGACTAGTAGTTCCACCTTTATTGCCTAGGCAATAACAAGTACATCCTAAGCAGCTAGCAGAAATAATTCTGTATTTATTTGTATCTATAGCTTTACCTTCTCCTATAATATCATTCCACCAGCCTGGCAACAAATCATGTTCTGAATATTTTCCAGCTGCATGTTGGTCTGATAGTCCTCCATGGGCAATACATATAACCGGTCCATCTTCTTTTCCGTACTCTTCATAGGATATAATAGGTTCCTTTATTACATATCCACTTTCTGTTATAAAAGGCTTAGAAAGTTTTTTAAACTTTTTCTCTACTATCATATAGACATACCCCCTATAATATGTAGTTGTAAGTATATACCTATATATTAGTCTATATGGGTATTATTATCAAACTTTGCTTAAATGCAAAATTGCTTAGCTTGGCTCCTTCACATTAAATGATTTAGTATTACATTAATTAAAATATTGATTTTTTCAGTGCATCAATTATCATTTAATGCAACATTTTAGTCATTGCTATGTAGAAGCTGATAATTTTATAATAATTTATTTTTGAATAGTAAAAAAACACTATCACCGGTGATAGTGTTTTTAGTAATTATATAGGGCAAGACTAGTCCTGGGGCGGGACTGCCTTGAATAAAAAGGGGGCTATTCATTCTTTTTATTTTCCCTTACACAAGCTATTATATTAAATAAACAAATAAAACGCAAGAGAATTTGCAAAATTAATTGTAAATAAAGTGTTATAATAACCTATATCCTTCATAATTTGTTAATATGAAAAGTTTTATTTACAAATTAAATGAATTTATATTTTCTTT
>JAYFRK010000171.1:0-2787 GCA_034925975.1 Clostridium sp. | reverse complement strand
AGCACTTATTTAAGCACATTGGCATGAGTGAAATACCAAATTATGAGATGAAGTCATTTGGGTTTGATGACTTATTTGGAAAGAGTGTTAAGGGATGGGTTAGCGATCCTAATGGTAATTCCACAGGAGGATGGGGACTTACGCTAACTCCTCGTGATATGGCACGTTTTGGTTTTTTATATCTAAATCGTGGCATTTGGGACAATAATGCGATTATTTCAGAGGCATGGATTGATGAATCTACAGCTCCTCATCCCAAAACATTGATTAATAATTCTACAGTACAATATGGTTATCTATGGTGGTTGCGTGAAGAGGGTGGAGTTTCTGCATACTTAGCACTAGGCGATGGCGGTAATGCTATTTGTTGCATTCCAGAAAAAGACTTAGTGGTAGCAATTGCATCAGAATTCATCATAAATGCTTGTGATAGGTGGACACTGATTGATGAATGTATTATCCCAGCTGTAATTGAGTAAACTCAAGGCTTCCGTAGCCATTCACTACCGAAGTAAATGCGATTTTTTTAAGCAAAAAGTGGTGAAGAGTATTATAATTAAATTTATGGTGACTATTGCACTGTGCTATAACATTAGGAGGTATTCGAATGAACGAAGTGATTAATCAAATAAAATCCAGAAAATCAACAAGAGAATTTGAAGATAAACTGATTTCTGATGAAATAAAAAGTGAAATTATAAATGCAGCCATAGAAGCACCAACCGCTGGAGCAATGATGCTATATAGTATTATCGAAGTCAGTGATAAAGCTCTAAAGGAAAAATTGTCTGTTACCTGCGACAATCAGCCCTTTATTGCTACAGCACCTATGGTACTTGTATTTCTTGCAGATTATCAGAGATGGTATGATACTTTCGTTCTAGAAGGGTGTAACCCTAGAAAGCCTGGAGAGGGAGATATCCTTCTTGCCAATGCAGATGCAATCATTGCCGCACAAAACACAGTTGTGGCAGCACAATCCTTTGGAATTGGCTCCTGCTATATTGGAGATATCATTGAGAATTGCGAAGTAGTAAGAGAATTGTTAGAACTTCCTGATTATGTGATGCCTGCTGCGATGGTTGTGTATGGGTATCCTACGGAAAAACAGATTACTAGGAAAAAACCGGTTCGATTTGAACAGAAGTTTATTGTCCATGATAATAAATATCATAGGCTTACGAATGAAGAACAGATAGAAATGCATATCCTTCGCAATAACAAGAAAGAGTTACCTGACTTAAACATCAATGATAATATTAAGGCTTTCTGCAAACGTAAATATATGAGTGATTTTTCTATGGAAATGAATCGATCAGCTGCAGAGTACCTAAAGAAATTCAGAAAAGAGAATCTTAAATAAAGAGATTCTCTTTTTATTATTTTGTTTGCAATTAGATTGAACTTCTTTAAATAGCCAGCTTATTTAAGTATTTCTACTGCAGTCATAACTATACCCATAGCTGCGAAGCATATACCTACAATCTTTTGTAATGTCTTTTCATTAACCTTATTAGCGTAACGAGAACCTAGAATTCCGCCAAGAATTGCCCCAACAGATATTAAACTACCTAATAAGAAGTCTATGTTACCTCTAGCAGCATAACCTATAGTAGAGGAAAGAGCTGTTATAGCCATTATAAGAGTAGAAGTACCTATAGCTTTATGAAGTGGGAATGACATTAATACTATTAAAGCTAAAAGTATCATAACTCCACCGCCAGCTCCAAATATTCCACTTAATATTCCTATACCTAATCCTATAATTAAAGCTGCTACTATTTTTTGCCATTCTTTTTTGAAATGAATAAATTTACTTAAATTATCGGATGAATTACTTTTCTCTTTGTAGCTCTTACGGATCATAGAAAAACCTGCAATAATTAATACTATTCCAAAACTTGAGGACAGGTTTCCTTCTCCCATTTTACTTGCAAGTGATGCACCTAATTGAGCTCCAATAATAGAAGTTAAAGCTATCCAGATACCTGATTTAAGTTCTATGTTGCCATTTTTGTAGTAAGAATAAGCTACCGTTAAAGAAGCTACAACATCCACAAAAAGACTTGTGCCTATTGCTGTGTGAACACTGACTTTAAAGAGCATGGTTAAAATAGGAACTATAATCATAACTCCGCTGGCACCTATAAGACTTGTTATACCGCCTGTGATAATACCAATAGCTATTGCTAATAAATAAAATATTACGTTCATAAAAATATATCTCCTTTGATGCTTTTATTTCATAGACAAACTTATAAATTCAACTAAAAAATTAATGTTTTCTTTTTTATCCTTTGGATGTAATTCATGCATTGCTAATATGGTTATTAATAATGATTCTGCTAATTTAGTGTTAATGTTAGAGCATTTACTAAGAGTTTCTACTTTATCTTCACACTCAAAGAAATTTTCTACTCTTAAAATTAAGCTGTTTTTTAAGCTATTAACCTCTTCATCTTCCTTCAGCTCAACTACTGAAGTATTTATCAGAGCTTTGCCTAAACCATTCCTTGCCTCAATATCTTCATAAAGTGTACTTATGAATTTCCTAAGCTTCTCTCTAGAAGAAATAGCAAGTCCACTTATAGCATCAAGCTTATTAAATGTATTTTGCCAGCTCTCCTTAAGTATACTTAGATAAAGTTCTTTCTTATTTTTATAGTAATTATATAGAGTTCCAACAGCTACCCCAGATTTTTTAGATATCATTCTCATATCGACGTTAGTATAGCTATGCTCAATAAACAATTCTACAGCACAATTCTTAATAGTTTTCTCAACATC
>JAYFRK010000294.1:0-2986 GCA_034925975.1 Clostridium sp. | reverse complement strand
GCACTTAATATAAAAGGATTAGTTAATATTCAATATGTTTATGATGGAAAAGATGTTTATGTAATTGAAGTTAATCCTAGAGCGTCAAGAACTGTGCCTATATTAAGCAAGGTAACAGGTGTGCCAATGGTAAATATAGCTGTACAGATTATGCTTGAAAAAAGGTTAAAAGATATAGGATATGGTACAGGGCTTATGAAACAAAATAAAATGCACGCAGTTAAAGTACCAGTATTCTCTAATGAAAAACTTGCTGATGTAGATACCTACTTGGGACCGGAAATGAAGTCTACAGGAGAAGTTTTAGGAATAGATTATGATCTAAATAAGGCTATATACAAAGGATTCACAGCAGCAGGAATAAATATAGAAACTGAAGGAGCTATTTATGTTTCCCTTAAAGATGTTGATAAATTAGAAGGAATTAATATAATAAGAGACTACTACAACATGGGATTCAAAATTTATAGCTCTAAAGGTACAGGAGAAGCGTTAAAGGAAAACAATATAGAGTGTGAAGAAATAGAAATAGATAATTTATTCCAACTTGTAAGCAAGGGCGAAATTAGTTTAATAATTAATACACCAACCAAAGGAAATAATCATTCCAGTACAGGATTTAAAGTAAGAAGAAAAGCAGCTGAATATAAAGTGCCTGTATTCACATGTATAGATACAGCAAGGATATTTTTAAAAACAATTCAGCTGGTAAAGAATAATGAAGAAATAGTATATAGACCTTTAAATAAATATTTTATCTAACATTAATCTTAAATAGGAATAATTATAAGTAAATTTGAGGAGGCCAAAGATTTTTTGAATCTTTGGCTTTTTTCTGCATAATATATTTGTATCAAAGCAGAAAATAGTATTATAATTATAATGTATGTTAATTTTAGCATTTAGATTATAATTAATGTAATGATTAAGAAGATTAGGCAGGAGGTGACCATGTGCCAAAACCTAGTATTTTTAGTAAAGATTATGATGATAAAATGAGAAAGAGAAAAAGAAATAAGATAATAGCTATAGTTATAATACTAATTATTGTCTTAGTAATTATATTCAGTGGAAGTATTGATAAAATATTTGGCAAGAAAGTTAGAGCTGGTCTTAATAAGATAAAGACAAAAATAACTGTAGAGAAAGATAAGGGTACTACGGATAAATCTAAAGAGGAAAGTAAAGATAAGGACAAAAAATCTAGTAAAGATTCTACTGATACAAAAACAGAGAATAAAAGTGTAGAAAATAAAAATGAAAACACTAAACCAGAGCCTGCGAAGACAGGAGAATATGCTATAAAGCTTTCTAATGGTGAAGATGTAAAATTGCTTTATAACATAGTAAATAATCAAAAACAATTTACTGGCTTAACACCAAATACTATAAGTTATGATATAAGTCCATCTAAAAATAATATGGTTATAGTAGAAAAAGGTACCCAAAACTTTATACTAATAGATATTAACGGTAATAAAAAGGACATTACTAAAACGCAGTACACATCAAGTAAAGGTACAGTATTTATCAAAGATAATGTGATAAAACAAAATAGTAGTTATATATGGTGTGCTTCTCCTAAATTTATAAATGATGATAATATAGCATATTTATCTCAGCTGCCATGGTTTAATAGACAAAATGAAAAATTTTTATGGAAGTATACTATAAGTACAAATAATCATCAACATAATCTTTCACCACAAGGAGGAGAAATTTCAGGAACGGAAATAAAATATGGGAATATTACCCCAGAAGGACTAGAAGTAATAGTTGATGGACAAAGTAATATCATTAAATAAAGTAAGGACGGTTATATTAATTGGAAATAGGAATTTCATCAGCATGTTTTTATCCACAAGTAGATTTAGAAAATACAATAAGCTTAATGAAAAAGCTAGGATTTAACAGAGGAGAATTGTTTTTAAATTGCCCAAGCGAATTTGAAGATAGCTTCATAGATAGGCTCATAGAGGAAAGCATAAAAAATGAGTTCAGTATAAATTCTATACATCCCTTTTCATCCTTTTTTGAACCACATCTCTTTGATACTTATAAGAGAAGAAGAGATGATATGATGAAATATTTTAAAGCTGTATGCAGAGCAGGAAAAAGGTTAGGAGCTGAATATTACACTTTTCATGGTATGAGAAATGTAGATTTTAAATTTTTCAATCACAATAATATAATGGATATATATGATGAACTTATTTATACATCATCGGAAATAGGAATAAAGCTAGCACAGGAAAATGTGTCCTGGTGTATGTCATCAAATACAGAGTTTTTAGAAACAATTCAGCAAAAATGTAAATATGAAATAAATTTTACATTAGATATAAAACAGGCATATAGAGCAGGAATCTCTATAGAAGATTATATAAAAGTCATGGGAAATAGAATAGTTAATTTCCATATTAATGATGTAGATGAGAATAATATGTGTATATTGCCAGGCAAGGGAATGGTGGATTAACAAGATATAGATAAAAGATTAAAAGATGTTGGATATACAGGTATAGGAGTAATTGAAGTATATAGTGACAATTATAGAAAATATAATGAGTTAATAGATAGCAGGGAATATTTAACAAAAGTGCTATGAAACTTATATAAAATTATTGTTGTAATAAAATTTTTAGTATATAATTATTATAATTGCGAAAAAAATGATTATATATATTTGTAAAAAAAATATAATATGTGTTATAATGTATGAAGTCAAAATAAGTACTTACGGTGATTGGGAGGAATAAATTTAATGAACACTAAGATCGAAAAAGTAGAAAATAATGTTGTAAAACTAGAAATAACAGTAGAAAAAGAAAAATTCAATGAAGCTATAAAGAAAGCATATAAGAAAAATGTAGGAAGATTCAATATTCCTGGATTTAGAAAAGGTAAAGCACCATTTAATATAGTTACTAGATATTATGGAGAAGGTGTATTCTACGAAGATTCTATAAATTATTGCTGTGAAGAG
>JAYFRK010000566.1:0-3663 GCA_034925975.1 Clostridium sp. | reverse complement strand
TATGATGCCTTCTTGTGTTCCAGCTGTTGAATTTGAGGATAATGGTGCATTATTAAGCGCTGATGAATTAGCTTATTTTATTAAAGATAAAAATGTATTAGGACTTGGGGAAGTAATGGATGTACCTTCAGTTGTAAATGGAAATCACAGTATGCTTAAAAAAATAGAATTATTTAAAGATAAATATTTAGATGGGCACTGTCCAGGGATAAATAATCAGTGGTTAAATGCTTATATTACCTGCGGAATATATACTGACCATGAATGTTCGACCCCTGAGGAAGCACTAAATAAAATTAGTAAAGGTATGTACGTTATGCTTAGACATGGATCAGCAGCTAAAAATCTAAGAAACTTACTTCCAGCTGTTGATAATAATAATTTTCACAGGTTTCTATTTTGTACGGATGATAAAAATATTGTAGATTTAATAGAAGAGGGTTCTATAGATGAATGTCTTAGAATTTCAGTACAGGAAGGGCTGGATCCAATAAAGGCAATTACTATAGCTACATTAAATGCAGCTCAATGTTATGGAGTGAAAAGATTAGGAGCAATTGCACCTGGATATAAGGCCAACTTAGCTATTATAGAAGATTTGAAAAATTTCAAAGTAAAAGAAGTAATTAAAGATGGAGAAGTCTATGTTGATAAAGACGAATTAGACTATGATATATCATTTAGAAATTCTATGAATATTGGATATATAAATAATGAAGTTTTCAAAATTAAAGCTAAATCAGAAAATATAAATGTGATTAAAGTTTTACAAAATACTATTGAAACTAAAAAAGTTTTAAGAAAAGTAGAGATAAAAGATGGATACTTAGAAAAAGTTAAGCATCCTAATATACTGAAAATAGGAATTTTTGAAAGACATAAAAATACAGGTAAGCACTTTATAGGATTTATAGAGGGGCTAGGAATTAGGGACTGTTCTATAGCTCAAACAATAGCACATGATTCTCATAATATTATAGTAGTTGGTAGTGACGATAAAGATATGGAGATAGCTGTTAATACTGTTATAAATATTGGTGGAGGAATAGCTATAGTTTCAAAAGGAGAGGTCTTAGAACAGTTAGGCTTACCAATTGGTGGACTTATGACATTTAGAAATTCTAATTTTGTAATGGACAAATTGAAAAGAATGAAAAATATTTGTATACAGTATGGAGCTGACAAAGACATGAATATATTTCTAACATTAGGCTTTATGGCCCTTCCTGTTATACCAGAATTAAAAATAACAGCTAGAGGATTATTTGATTTTAATGATTTTAAGTTTATAGATTTATTTAATAGTTAAATTGCATGAAAAATGGATGTTGATTTTCAACATCCATTTTTGATGTTAAATGTAAAAGTGCATCATTGTAAATTATATTGTATAAAATTTCGATAGGATAAATAATTAGCTTTTATCTGATGACTACCATCCGTAATACTCCCACATCTAAAGCTTAGAATCCTCTTTATGCCATACCCCTTTGTAATTTAACTAATTTACTAGCTACGTTATGTGCTTCAATTGCTGTTTTTAGAGTATCTATTGTAAGGAGCTTTCCGTCTTTGACTACAATTTTGCCGTTAACTATAGTCATTTTTACTAGACTAGTATTTCCACAGGTCACTAGCCCAACCAAAGGATCGTGACATCCAGAGTAAGCAATATCATCTAAATCAAAAATAGCAATATCAGCTGCCATTCCTTCTTTTAAAATTCCTATATCATCTCTTCCTAAAACTTCGGCACCTCCTCTTGTGGATAATTTTAATATTTCATAAGCATTTAAGCCATCATATCCGTATTTTAAGTGATTTAATAAGTAAGCACGCCTAACTTCCTCCCACATATTTGAACCATCATTAGAAGCACTTCCGTCTACTGCAATACTTACTTTAACTCCAGCTTTTAGAAGATCATTAGTAGGACATATTCCACTGGAAAGCTTCATATTAGAAGATGGACAATGAGCTACACCTGAACCTTTTAATATTCCCATTTCAGCTTCGTTAAGGTGAATTACATGAGCAAACCAAACATCATGTCCAGTCCAACCTAAGTCGGCCATAAGTTCTACTGGTCTTCTTCCATACATCTTTAAGCAGAATTGTTCTTCATCTTTAGTTTCAGCTAGATGTGTATGAAGCATAACTCCATTTTTCCTAGCTAAATCTCTTGCACCAGTCATAAGAGACTTACTTACTGAAAAAGGGGAACAAGGAGCTAGTGCTATTCTATGCATGGAAAATTTACTACTATCATGGTACTTATTAATTAATCTTTCAGAATCTTCTAATATGGTATCTTCATTTTGAACTACTGAATCAGGTGGTAATCCCCATCGCTTTTCCCAAGGGACATAGAGCCTCGAGTAGCATGAAAACGTATGCCTATTTCAGAAGAGGCTTTTATTTGTTCATCAATGAGCGTTGAAGGACTATTCTCGGGAAATACATAGTGATGATCCATTGTTGTTGTGCAACCTGTTCTTAATAGTTCACTAAAACCAACTAATGATCCATAATAAACAGCCTCTGGACCTATATGTTTCCAAAATTCATAGAGACCTTTCAGCCATGGGAATAAGGGCATTTCCTGAACTTCTTTTATACCTCTGAAAAGAGTTTGATAAAGATGATGATGAGTATTCACAAAGCCAGGCAAAGCGATTAAACCAGAACAATCTATAACTTCAGTATTTTCATGTGGAGTTATATTCTTATCTATGGATATAATTTCATTTTTGTGGATTAATATATCTGCATTGCATAAAATTTCGTCTTTATCGTTAAAAGTAACTACTTGTGATAGATTTTTTAATAGCAAGTCCATGAGTATTCCTCCTTCATTAGATTATGGAATTATATTAAATTTATGTAATTTAATTACATTATAATCCTATTTTATATTATGCATATTAATAATTCAAATTTTAAAAGTTATATTTATTAAATAGTATTTTTACATTTTTTTAATTTTGTACAACATTATACAGAAAAATTTACCAAAAATATAATTATAAAATATAAAACATTTAAAAATTAATTTTCAAAATGATAAATATAATATTTAAATAATTGTAAAAAAATTACAATAATAATATAATAATACTAACTATAATTTTATTTCTTTAATATTAGGTTTAAATTAAATTTTATTTATCAAATAGAATATAAAAAGTAAATACCAGTGAGGTGATGAAATGTTAAAAGATTCTATTTTGACCATTTAGTGATAAAGGTTTTATTGGAGAAATAGAAGATATTACAGGAAAAGTTATAAAAGAAATGTTGGAGAAAAATGGATGCGAGGTATTGTATTATAAAATAATTCCAGATGATATTGATAAAATAGCTGATGAATTAATAAAAAATAGTGATGAATTAAAAGTAGATTTGATACTAACTAATGGTGGGACAGGTTTTTCTAAAAGGGATGTTACTCCTGAAGCAACAAAGCAAGTAATATAAAAGGAAGTTCCGGGCATATCCGAGGCTATGAGAATAGAATCAATGGAAGTTACACCAAAGGCTATATTATCAAGAGAAATATCAGGAATAAGGAATTCTACTTTAATTATTAATCTTCCAGGAAGTCCTAAAGGAGCAGCAGAAAACCTTCATGTTGTAATGCCAGTTTTGAAACATGGTATTGAT
>JAYFRK010000213.1:0-7553 GCA_034925975.1 Clostridium sp. | reverse complement strand
TTGATTTATACAATATTTATATAATGTTAGCATTCTATTATATGGTTGTTGTGTGGAACATGAAAAGATTATTTTTCACTAATTTTAATAAAATACTTTCAAGTTATCCAATGTTTATTTTAGTTATAATTTGTATTTTATCTACTATATGGGCTCAAGATAAAAAACTTGCCCTCTTATCTGGGTTATTGCTTTTAGGAACCACTTTATATGGGATATGCTTATCAGAGAGATTTTCCTTAGGGGAAATACTGGATATATTTGTTTGCTACTTTCTAATCTCTGCTGTTATAAGTTTAGTTACAGCTGTTTTTATTCCTAGTATGGGAACCTTTCACGATACAAGCGAGGGGAAAATGGCTTGGATAGGAATTTATAATAGTAGAAATAGCTTGAGTTTAAATATGTCTTTTGGAGTTTTATGTGCGTATTTTAATCTTCACAATAAAGATAAAAAGAAGCTATTAAGTAGTGTTGCTGCTCTAATATTATGTTGTATTAATTTAGTATTTAGTAGAGCGAGGACTGGAGTAATTGTTCTAATAATTGTTTTTATTATTATTAAGGTATGGGAAAAGAGAAATAAATATAAGGGATTTTTATTTATTATTTTCAGTATTATAGGAATTCTTGCTGTATTCAATAAAGACATATTAATGAATAAAATCAGTGCTTTTATTGGAAGAGACTTAAGTTTCTCAGGAAGAACATCCATATGGGAGTATTGTATTGAGGCTGTTAAAATAAGACCACTACTAGGCTATGGGTATAATTCATTTTGGATAGATAAGTGGGATAGTCAAGCAAATTTCATAAGGTTTCAGCTTAATTTTAAGGAATTGATGTCGGCTCATAACGGGTATATTGGAATAATGCTTGATATAGGTATAATGGGACTTGCTATTTATTTAGTAACTATTTTTTATTGGCTTTATAGAGCTTTAAAGAAATTTAAAACAACTGACAATATGATAGAGATAATGCCTGTTGCGTCAGTAGTATTTATATTATTTTATAATTTTAGTGAGCAAATGCTTCTAAAACCCTGTTCTATATTCTGGCTAATTCAAGTTATAGCCTATGCAAAGACTATGGAGAAAGATGAAAAAAAGAATGCAATACTTAATAATTAGTTTTAGGGGTGATGCTATGAAGGTTTGTATGATAGCTACCACACATGATGTATTAGATGATAGGATGTATTGGAAAGAAGCAATTTCTCTAAAAAATCATGGATTCGAAGTAATATGTATTATTGCCTCTGACATAGATGAAGAGAGTATTACAGAGGAAGGTATTAGATACATTAAAATAAAAAGAAAAATAGGAAAAAATAAACTAGAAAAGATTATGTTCTATTATAGTAATTGTTTAGATTTATTTCATAAGGCTAAAGAAATAAGAGCCTCGGTATATCATATCCATGATTTATATTTAAACCTTATAGGAAGAAAGCTAAAAAAGCTCTCTCACAGACCTAAGGTTGTATATGATGTATATGAATATTTCCCAGATATGATTAGAGACTATATAGCTACAAGGGGAATCAAAACTGTTGTTAAACATATTTATGCAAGATTAATAGATAAATGGGAAATTCATTGTAGTAGATATTACGATCTAATTATAACGGCAGACAGCAGTATTGCTAGTAGGTTTAGAGAAAAATTAAAGACCAAACAAATTGAGGAGATATATAATTATACAGATTTGTTTGATGATATATCTCCTAAACCATTTGAAGAAAGAATTTACGATATTGTATATTGCGGCTCAATCACAAGAGTTAGGGGAATTTTAAATCTTTTAGAAGTGATGAAGATTGGGAAAAGTGAAAAAATAGATCTTAAGCTTTTACTTATAGGGCCTTTTAATGAAGCAGGATTAAAAGAAGAGGTTGTAATGTATATAAAAGAAAATGATTTAGAAAAGAATGTGACTATGTTAGGGGAGGTGCCTCACAAGTCAGTTGGGAGCTACCTTAGACAATGTAGAATAGGAGTAGTTCCACTGCTTCCTATACCTAAGTTCTATAAAAACATTCCAACTAAACAATTTGAATACATGATGTTTGGATTGCCTGTAGTAGGAAGTAACCTGCCACCAATAAGGAAATATATAGAGGAAAGTAAGTGTGGAGAACTTGTAGACACTAGAATTCCTAAAGAGATTTGGAGGGTTCTTGTTAAAATGCTTAACAATAGGCAGCTTTATCAATACTATAGCATAAATGGCTCTAAAGCAGCAAAAAAAGAGTATAATTGGAGCATTATG
Organism: Clostridium sp.; assembly: GCA_034925975.1. Classification (GTDB taxonomy): domain Bacteria; phylum Bacillota; class Clostridia; order Clostridiales; family Clostridiaceae; genus Clostridium_H. Next base: position 5,279 of record JAYFRK010000213.1, on the reverse strand, counting down.
GAGAAAAAGCTAATTAACATATATGAGACTTTAAAGTAGAGTGGTTTCAATAGGTAAGGCCATATATTTATCATGGAGGGGATATGCTTATTAAAGGTTTCAAAGAATATAAAGTGTATAAAGATATGTTATGGTACTTAATTGGTACAATTATTCCAATTATTATTACTTTTATAAGAACTCCTATATTCACTAGATATTTTACCCCGGAAGAGTATGGGAGTATTGGATTAATTAATATTACCTTTGGGTATATTTTGATTCTTGTTTTTGCTTGGATTAGCAACTGTCTTTGGAGATTTTATTACAAGTATAAGAATAAGGATAAGCTTAATGAGCTATATTCAAATATTCTTTTTATGTATATTATAGCAAGTGTTTTTACCGTAGTAATATGTTCTATTTGGGCAGGCTTTTTTAGTGATTCAAATAATATAAACCTTATTATATTAAGTCTTATACAAACCGTATTAACTCAATGTATTGCTCTATATATGATTATTGTAAGATTACAAGGTAAAGCTGCTCTATATAATCTGTCCAATGTTTCATTGAATATAGGTAGCTTTATAATTTTAATACTTTTAACCTTTAGAATGGGGCATAGGATTGAAGCAACAATTGAAAGTAACATTATTGTTAATATAATTTTATTTGCTCTAATAATTTTTAAGCATAGAAAAATCACCAACATATCCTATAAATTTATCCAATTTGGTAGTGTTAAAAAATTCTTCAAGTACGGTCTAACAATATCCTTAGGGGACTTAAGTTTATTACTACTAACTTCAAGTGACAGGTATATAATTAAAATTTTTGATTCTATTGAAGCAGTAGGAATATACAATCAGATATACAATTTAGCACAAATGAGTATAGCTACTCTTATAGCAGTTTTTTTTAATGCAGTAAATCCAATACTATTTAGGGAATTAGAAAATAATCTTGATAACTATGATAAGACTATGAATATGTATATAACCATTTTTATTTTAATGATAGTGCCAATAACAATGTACTTTTCCATTTTTTCAAAGGAAATAGCAAATATACTATTAGGAGAAAGCTTTAGAGTTGGTTATAGAATGATGCCATTTATTATGATTACTTCATTAATATATGGTATGGCTTTATTCATTGAGAACAAATTGAATTTTTCTAATAGAATGATGATTACTGTGAAAGGATTTGTACTTGCTTCAATACTTAATATTTCATTAAATCTTATTTTTATTCCACTATTCAACTATGAAGTGGCAGCAATTACAACTTTAATAGCATATATTTTTCTATATTTATTCTACTATTTTTATGATTCAAATAGATATTTTAATAGTGTAAAAAATATTAAGGTTTTATTTAAACCTATGGCAGTCTTGTGTATGCAAGCTATTTTGGATTTTACAATTAGATATGTATGCAAAATAGAAATTGGCATTAAGGCAACAATTTTGGAAGGAGCAATATTTCTTACTATATACTTATACTTTTTACAAAAGCAAAAGTTCACCGATTCTGAAATAAATTTTAAAGTGATATTAAAATCAAAAAAGTAATGTAAGAGGGGGAGCTATGACAAATAAGAATAAGTATAAAGAGCTATGTATCAAAGAAAAATCTATACCAATTTTTTCACAATATTGGTGGATGGATGCTGTAGCAGGAGAAAAAAATTGGGATGTAATACTTGTGGAAAACAATGAGGAAATTATTGGGGCTTTACCCTATTACTTTAAGGAGAGAAAAGAGTATATTTTTATAGATCAACCAAAGCTTACACATAAAAATGGTATTTGGATTAAATATCCAATGAATCAGAAGTATAGCACAAGACTTAAGTATGAAAAAAAGGTGATTAGAGAAATAGTTTGCAAATTAGAGGGTTTAAATATAGGAGCATACAACCAAAATTTTGATTACTCCTTTACTAATTGGCTACCTTTTTATTGGAATTCTTTTAAAGCAACTACTAGATATACTTATGTTTTAGAAAATCTGCAAGACCTTCAGCAAATATATGTTAATTTTGATTCTAGAGTGAGGCAAAATATTAAGAAAGCTTCTAAGTTAGTCCAAGTTAAAGAAGATTTGGACATAAAAAGATTTTATGATATTAATAAAAAAACCTTTGAAAGACAAAACATTAAGGTTCCTTATTCACTAGACTTTGTTGAAAGACTTGATAATGCCTGTGCTGAACATAACTGTCGAAAAATTTTTTATGCAGAGACAAATTCAGGAGAGATTTGTGCAGCACATTATATTGTTTGGGATGAAAATTCAGCTTACAGCTTAATGGCTGGAGAGAATGAAAAATTTCGTAATAATCAAGCAGATACATTGCTAGTTTGGGATTCAATTAAATTCTGTGAAAACAAAACAAAAAAGTTTGATTTTGAAGGAAGTATGATAGAAAACGTAGAAAAATTTATTGTGAATTTTGGAGCTACTCAAAAGCCATATTTTAATATTAGCAAGGATTATCATAAAAGGAGCACTGTGAATATTATTTTAAGAACTATATATAAAAACAATCCTAAATTGCAAAAACTTATTAAAAAGTTTAGGGGAGTGTAGAGTTGATATATATATATATTGAGAATAAGAAATTCACAAAACAAATATCTTATGTATTTGATACAATTTTTCAAATTTTAGGCATTGATACTGTATATATGGAAGAAAGTCAATATTCTCTATTAACCAATAAGGATATTTTACTATTGTATATTGATAAAGAGGATGTTCATAAACAGCATAAGCATTTAGATGTTAATAAAATTTTTATATTAAATTCAGGAGAATTATTTAGTGATTCATATTTATTAGATAGCTCTCTTCCAAAGGACATTAGAAAACTTAAATTAGCATTTCCTATAAAAGATGTAAATGATGTAGTTTCTTTATATCATGGGAGTAGTGAGTTATATATAAATAAGGATAATTTACAGAATAACATAGTAATTTCCACAAACATTGATATGATTTCGGATACTTTTTTCATGTTAACAAGGTATGAGGAATTTATAAACAAAAGGGAAAATTACAAAGAAAGGTACGGAAGATTTTCGGTGAAAGATTCTATATGTTACAGATATGGATTGATACAAAGGCCTATTGTTAATGAATATATAGAACTTATATGGAGCTTAATTCAAGAGGCTAATTTTAAGGGGAATAGAAAAAAGTGGTGGGGAAATAATGAGTTTGCGGCATGTTTAACTCATGATGTTGATGAAATAAAAATGTATACAGATATTTTTAAGGTCACTAAGCATATGCTAGCCTTATTTATAAAATATAAAGATACTAAAAGAGCATTATCGTTTATAAAAAAATATGTGGAAGTATTAAAAGATTAGAAACAAGATCCTTTCTGGACCTTTGAATATTTAATTAATACTGAGATAAAATACGATTTTCAATCATCTTTCTATTTTATGAGTGGAGGAACCTCAAAATATGATGGAAAATATAATATAAATGATAAAAGATTAGTTAAAATATTGTATAAGCTTTATAAACTAGGATTTGAAGCAGGATATCATGGTAGTTTCTATAGTTATGGCAATTTAGTAAAAATGAAAGAAGAGATTAAATCCCTTGAGAAAAATATTCAAATTCAAAGTTTTGGCTGCAGGCAGCATTTTTTAAGATTTGAGATTCCAAGCACATGGGAAATACAAGAAAAAAGCGGACTTCTTTACGATACCACCTTAGGCTATGCTGAAATTGAAGGCTTTAGAAGTGGTATTTGTTTTCCTTATAAACCATTTGATTTAATTGAAAACAGAGTATTAAATATTTGGGAAATCCCATTAATAGTAATGGACGTAACTTTGAAAGATGAAAAATATAGGCATCTTAATTATAAAGATGGTGCTGATGTTATTATAAATTTGATAAATACAGTGAAAAAATATAATGGAGTATTTACATTACTATGGCACAATACATCCTTTACTGATGAATGGAATGGATGGACTCAGGTATATGAAGATACAATTAAATATCTTTATGAGTTAAATGCCTTTGGGGTTTCAGGTAGAGAAGTAATCAATATATTAAACGAAGAAATTAGAAAAGCTTATTAAAAATAAAAATATGAGGGAAATATGGGGGAAATATGGGGGAGAAAAATGATATTAATTTAAGGAATTTTTTCAAAATTTTAAAAAAAAGAAAATTAGTTTTTGTTGCTATTACTATAATTTCTTGTATCTTATCTATTCTATTAAGTTTCTTTTTCATTAAGCCTACTTTTGAAGTTAAAGTAAGTATGATTGTAGGAAAAGGTGGAAATGAGGCTGAGCAAGCATATAATTATAATGATATTATTATGTATCAAAGTCTAATTAAAACTTATACTGAAATTGCAAGATCCTGGGCTGTTGCTGAGAAAACCAAAAATAAATTATATGGCAGCATAAGTGCAGAAGAAGTTATTAGATCTACTAATATTGTTGCCCAAAATGATACTCAAGTTTTAGTGTTAAAAATACAAGGGGATTCCCCGGAGGGTACTTTGAAATTAGCAAACGCCTATGGGGGTTCTTTTATAGAACAATGTCAGAGTATTTTCCCAAATGGAAATATTAAGATGTTAGATGAAGCTAAACTTCCACAAGAGCCAATAAGTCCAAATAAAAAGTTGATTATTCTTGAAGTGAATGCTATAGGATTCATGGTAGCCCTTCTAATTATTCTTTATTTAGAATATAGTGATTCATCTTTAAAAAGTGAATTTGAAATAAGAAGAAACCTTAAATTAAACATAATCGGAAGAATCCCAATATTTAAAGGTAAAAAAATCTACTATACCCCATTTAGGAGCTTAGAGAATAGTATAAGATTTTCAAATTTAAGTGACAAAAATAAAATCATTACAATAACAAGCCCAGGTTCTAAAGAAGGTAAGAGTTTAATTGCAATTAAGTTAGCAGAAGTTATGGCTAAGAGTGGTAGTAAAGTTGCATTAATAGATTTTGCACTGAGAAACTCTAATGTGAGTAAAACTTATAGTTTAAATAATAAAAAAGGTGTAGTTGATATATTTAATGAACAAGTAAAGTATGAAGACATTATGTATTGCAGTGGAATAGAAGGATTGGAAATATCACCAATAGGTAATATAAATAATAATTCTTTCTATATTTCAGACTGTTCAACTACAATCAAATTTTTTAATTGGTTAAAAGAAAAATATGATTATGTCATTATAGATACATCTGCTATTTTAGGGGAGAGTGAGACAGAGATAATAGCAAAATACTCTGATG
>JAYFRK010000301.1:0-2113 GCA_034925975.1 Clostridium sp. | reverse complement strand
AGAAAAGTATAAAAAATATGTATTTAGGAAAGCTTATGATTACCATATACCAGGATATGAATATGAGGATCTAGTTCAACATGGATACCTTTCTATTATTAAAGCAGTTCATATGTACAAGCTTGGTAGCAATTCTTACAATGGATATTTTATTAATGCCATAAATACAAATCTTGCAGCACTTCTAAAAGGTGAGATAAAACACTATAGAGAAATTCCAGATGAGAATATACTAAATAAAGATGAAAAATATGATTTTACTATAGAGGATGAAATGATAGCTTATGAACAGGTTAAAGAGCTTTATGCAGCTTTAGATAAACTTGATCCAGAAGAAAAAGAAATAATAAAAAGACATTATATAAATGACGAAAGCTTTGCTGAGATTGCTTCTGATATGAATTTAGGGTATGATAGGACAACTTATTTGAGGAGTAGGGGTCTAAATAAGGTCAAAAAATTGATAATTAAAGAGAAAAAGTAACTACTTTTTATTAATCAAATTAATAGAACAGAAAAAATAAACAGCTGGTAATTCCAGTTGTTTGCCTTTTCTAAAGAATATAAAAGGTATTTAAATAGTCTAGATAATTAATTTGTACTATCACAATTTCATTTATAAATTTAAATAATATCATGGTATGAGATACAGCGATACATATACCTGTTTCTTAAGGAAATATAAACATATATAAGCCTTTTGTCTTTTAAAATCTTTCTATAAATTAACTACTTCTAAAGTATATAATTATACAATATTTATCTAATTATGTTCTACAAAACTAACTAGATAATCAATCTTAAAAGCTACTTTACAAAAAAACGATATATTACTAAATGTAGCTTGTACTATATTTGAGGAAGTGGTAATATTTAATGGTAAATGGAAGGATGTGGACAAAATGGTATTAGAACCATTAAGTTTAATTGAATTACAAAATATATTTGATAATACAGCTATAAAAGTTCTTGAATTTTTTATAAAAAAATCTGTATTTTCGCAACCAGAACTTATTCCAGGACAAGAATATCTTCCTATTCAGGTGCCAAAAGAACATATAGAACAATGGGTAGTACAAGCTATAGGTGCTAAGCCAGTCGGAGCTGGTAATTATGGAGTTGATGTTGTCAAACCAGGTGCCTTTGGTGCGGATGTTAAAATGTTGTCTTGTAAAATAGATTCATTTGGAAGGATAACTGATAGTGATTCAGGTGAAACATCCCTAGCACAAAATTTTAAGGATACAGGTATTTCATTAGACCAACTGTTTCAGCATGGTGCCTATGATGAAATAGTTGATGGATGGAAAGAAATTTTAATAAATAAGCTAGAAAAAGTAAAAAAAGAACAATTAGTTAGTAAGATATATTATATTTTTGTGTTAAGAGCAGGGACAAGCTTTAGGTTATGTGGATTAAAAGTTAATGTAGATGAAATAAATAATATAAAGCCTGAACATGCTTCATCATCTAGCTTATTTATAGACAATTATATAGATTCAAGATATGGAAATGTTAAAATTTATAAAGCAAAAAAAAGGCTTGAACTTAGATTAAGGCCTAAATATTGGGTTTTACATAATATGACTATTAATTTTGAACTGAATTTTAATTCAAAGCAAATTAATATAAGGGAATTGGTAGAAAACAATAAACTTTCTGATTATGAAAATGAAATATCTAAAAGTATATTTTCTAATAATGTTTAGAAAGTATAAAGCTATAAAAATATAATAAGTTATTTATTTGGAGGATATATATGGACATTCTTTTATCACTTTATCCTGAAAATGTTGAGAAAATAGAAAGAGGTATAAAAAGATATGAATTTAGAAGAACAATTTATAAAAATAAATCTGTTGAAAAAGCATATGTTTATGCTACAGCACCGGTGAAAAAAGTTGTTGGCTATTTTACAATAGAAAAAGTTGTTTCGGGAAGTCCAGAAGAAGTATGGGAAAAATGCGGAACATTTTCTGGTACAACTAAAGAAAGTCTTATGAAATACTTTCAGGGAAAGAATACAGTATATGCGTTAAAAATTAAGGATTATAATTCTTTTGAATACGCAATAGAACCCAAAAAGTATATTAAAAACTTCTATCCACCTCAG
>JAYFRK010000075.1:0-3287 GCA_034925975.1 Clostridium sp. | reverse complement strand
ATATTTTGTATAATTATTAAATTTAGATTAAATTTTAAAATTTATCTAAATTTATCTTCATAATTAAGAGGTAGCTTCTAAATATACAAGAAGCTACCTCTTAATGTTTAAGTAAATATTAATCCAATAGGTTTGGAATATTATGTTATGAATCGGCAATAATATACCTATAACTAAGAGCAAGGGTGTGATATTAGCATGAGAATACCAAATCATATTGGAATTATCCCTGATGTAAATAGACGATGGGCTGTAAATAAAGGATTCACAAAAGAAAAAGGATACAATTTTGGTCTAAATCCTGGATTAGCACTATATAATCTATGCAAAGAATCTGGAGTAAAAGAGATAACCTATTATGGTTTTACTACAGATAATACTAAAAGACCTGCTGTCCAAAGACTGGCTTTTACAAAAGCTTGTACTGACGCTGTAAAAATGCTTGCTAACGAAGATGCAGAATTATTAGTTGTAGGAAATTATAATTCACCAATGTTTCCAAAAGAATTACTCCCTTATACACAAAGAACTACATTTGGTAAAGGTGGAATAAAAATAAATTTTCTAGTCAATTACGGTTGGGAATGGGATCTAGGAGATTTAACATCTAATAATAGCAATAATAGAAATACTATAAATCAATGTTTAAAATCTAATGATATCTCAAGAGTAGATCTAATTATTAGATGGGGTGGCAGAAGACGTCTAAGTGGTTTTTTGCCTGTTCAATCTATATATTCTGACTTTTATGTAATTGATGATTACTGGCCTGATTTCAACAAAGAACATTTTACTAAAGCACTAGAATGGTATAACTATCAAGATATTACCCTTGGTGGTTAATGTAAGTAAGTTGCGAAGCAACTGAAAAAAAGTAAGAAGTAAGAGGTAAAAGTTTAAAAAAAAATTCAGCAAGGCTGAATTTTCACCACAACTATTACTTCTTAGCTCTTACTTCTTACTTATCTATAAATTTCAATTTGTAGATTTAATGTAACATAATTTTATATTCAGTCTTATCACACTTTACTTATATTAAGCATTAAACTCAGTGCGCCAATAAAAATAAATATGTCAGCTACATTAAATACAGGTGTTTTATATCCCTTAATGTGTATAAAATCTATTACATATCCATATCCCAATCTATCAATAAGATTACCTAATCCACCCCCTATTATGAATGAAAGTGCAAGTTTTACAACAATACTTCCTCCACTTTCTACTAATTGTATTAAATATATTAGCGCACATACAATTAACACTAAAGTTGCTTTAACAATTAGCTCTAACTTTCCAGTTAAAATGTTAAAAGCAGCACCTTCGTTTTTTACTAATATTAGTTGTAATCTTCCTTTTATTACTTTAGCAGAATTTACATCTTCTAATTCTATCAAAGCTCTATTTTTGCTCCATCTATCAATCACCACTATTAAAGTTATTAACCCCAAAAATAAATAAATCATATGCTGCTTCCCCTTTCTTTATTTTTCAAACGAATTCCATTATAACATAGAAATATTTTACATTCAATGAAATTAAAGTAAATTTCAACCATATTAATTTATTCTACAAATAAAAAATATGTTAGTATATAAGCAAACTAACATATTTTAAAAATTTCAATAAGTAATTAACGTTTAAATCTTTCCTATGTTATTTTTGATAATCCACTTCTCATATAATATTGGTTTTTCTTCTTTTAATACTTTTAAAAATTTTTCTAAGTACCTAGCTTTTTTTAATCCTTTCATTAAGTGACTTGGGTAGTCTTTTTTCCTGCTATAGCATCCTTTAGGATCAATAACCATAACAGACTCATCTTTTTGAACAAATATGTCTTTGCATCTAATATCAATTTTAGTAAAATTCAACCTTTCAAATTCTTCTAGTAAATCAATCACATTTAATGCCAGTTTTTTGCTAAGGCCATTTTTTTTAATATACTCTTTCATGCATTGACCACCAACATAGTCTCTAACCATATATATATTATTATATTCATAGGCCTTTGGGAAATACTTTGTTCCATTTACTTTTTTTAGAATTGCATATTCATTTTTACAACTTTCAGCTGTAGTACAAATTTTAACTACCTTTCCATCTTCCCTTAAAAAAACCTTTCCATGATGTCCTTCACCTAAAAGCTTACATCCACTTAAATTTAATCCTGCATTATTTCTATAATTCTCTAGCATTTTTTCTTCGTCATAGTTTAAGTCTTTGCATTTATATCTCTTATCCATAAAACACCTTTCCATTTAATTAGTGCTTTATAATTATAGTATGTATTTGAAACTTTTTTGTTAATACTGCTTATGGAAAAACTCTTTATATTTATTTCACAGGAGAATAATTTTTTACATTCATTTAAAACAGAGCTAAATTAAAAAAACTCAGATTAAATCTGAGTTAAACTTAATAGCTTTTAAGAAACATCTTCTAATGTCTCAATATATTCATCCATATACTTTATACCACTTTCAGTTAATCTAATTAACTGTTCTTCACATTCTTCTATAACTTCAATATATCCTCTTCTGACTAATAATTTAATATTAAAATCTGATATTTTACTATCATCTATACTAATACTATTTGTATTAGATTCATATAAGCAAATTAAGAAATTTACTCTTTCAGCAATTTCATCTAAAAATAACTTTGTATATACTTTCACATTAGCACCCCATTTTTTTACATTTCCCATTTACCTATTATAGTATATTATAATATTAAAAACAAGTTAATTATTTTACACAAACTTAACAAAACTTTTTTAAAATTATTATTGACTTTGAAAAAGTCAATAATAATAGAAAGTAGACTTTTGGCAAGTCTACTTTCTATAACTTATTTATTTCTTTTATCCACTTTTTTGCAAGGTTGGGTCTTAATTCTATTAGTATTCCTATAAAATTTTCTAGAGAATTAGCTTTTTCCAAATCGGACATTAATATCCGAGGGAATGATACTTTTTTAGTAAAGCTTTTTCTTGGATCTATTACCTTTATATTTTCATTATCTTGTACAAATATATGTCTTGCAGCAATGTCTAATCTAGTAAAACCTATACTTTGAAATTCTTCTATTAAATATATTAAATTTGCAGCCAATCTCCTTGATAATCTATTATCTTCTAAATACTCCTTTAATGAAATTCCTCCTACAAATTCCCTTAGCATACAATTTCCTTTTATATCTACCACCTTTGGAAAATAACTACTTTGTTCTACCTTTTTTAATAAATTATATTCTGATTTACACTTTTTCTTATTTTTAAATAT
>JAYFRK010000065.1:0-1879 GCA_034925975.1 Clostridium sp. | reverse complement strand
AGGGATTGGGCATACAAGATGGGCAACTCATGGAGCGCCATCAGATTTAAATTCACATCCTCATACAAATGAAGATGGAACAATAGCTGTTGTTCACAACGGTATTATTGAAAACTATATGATTCTAAAAGAATGGTTAACATCAGAAGGATATAAGTTTAAATCAGAAACAGATACAGAAGTTATACCTCATCTTGTAGATTATTACTATGAAGGAGATCTATTAGATGCTGTAATAAAAGCAGTTAAAAGAATGGAAGGAAGCTATGCTATAGGTGTAGTTAGCAAGAAAGAGCCAAATAAGCTTGTAGCAGTTAGAAAAGATAGCCCATTAATAGTTGGAATAGGTGAAGGTGAAAGCTTTATAGCTTCAGATATTCCTGCTGTTTTAAATCATACAAGAGAAGTATATTTACTTGAAGATAATGAATTTGTGCTTATAGAAGAAAGTGGAGTAAAACTATTCGATTTTGATAAAAAAGAAATTAAAAAAGATGTATTTCACGTAACATGGAATGCAGATGCAGCTGAAAAAGGCGGATATGATCATTTCATGTTAAAAGAAATTCATGAACAGCCTAAAGCTATAAAGGATACTTTAACTTCAAGAGTAGCTAAAGGTCAAAGAATTAGTTTGGACAGCATAACACTTACAAAAGAACAAATAGCTGATATAGACAAAATATATATAGTGGCTTGCGGAACTGCTTATCATGCAGGTGTTGTAGGTAAATACGCTATAGAAAGACTTGCTAAAATACCAGTTGAAGTAGAAGTTGCTTCAGAATTTAGATATAGAGAACCACTTATAACGGAAAGAACACTTATGATAGTTATAAGTCAATCAGGAGAAACAGCAGATACTCTAGCAGCTTTAAGACTTGCTAAATCTCAAAATGCAAGAGTTATAGCAGTTACTAATGTAGTAGGAAGTTCAGTTGCAAGAGATGCAGATGATATATTATATACTTGGGCAGGACCAGAAATAGCTGTTGCTTCAACAAAAGCTTATGTAACTCAGCTTATAGCTATGTATATAATCGCTTTATACCTTGCAGAAAATAAAGGAAGTGTAAGAACTTCAGAAATAGATAAAATTAAATGTGCTCTTTTAAACCTATCAGAAGAAGCAGCTGAAGTGTTAAATCAAAAGGATAAGGTAAAGGAATTTGCTAAAAAGATATGTATGGATCAAGATATGTATTTCTTAGGAAGAGGGCTTGATTATGCAGTAGCAATGGAAGGTTCACTAAAGCTTAAAGAAATATCTTATATACATTCAGAAGCTTATGCAGCAGGAGAACTTAAGCATGGACCAATAGCACTAATAGAAGATAACACAACAGTGATTGCTCTTGCAACTCAAGAGTACTTATTTGAAAAAATGTTAAGTAACATTAAAGAAGTAAAGACAAGAGGAGCAAAGGTTATAGCAGTAGCAATGGAAGGACATGACGCTATAGAAAAGAGCGTTGATGAAGTTATATATATCCCAAGAGTTATGCCAATAGTAGCACCAATACTTTCAGTAATTCCATTACAACTTTTATCTTACTATATTTCAATAGAAAAAGGTTGCGATGTGGATAAGCCTAGAAATTTGGCAAAATCTGTTACGGTTGAATAGATATAGCTTGTCCAAAAATATTTTGTGCCCTAACAAATAAACTCGTTCAAAGAAAAATAAAGTCATTCAAAAATGAGAGAAAATCAGGAATAAAAGCCTGGTTTTCTCTTCTTTGTGCGCCCAGCATGGGTGCGTACTAATCGGTGAAAGTCCGATATGGGGGCTGATAGCGCCAACCATTAGCTCAAGACAAGGGTGTCCATCGTGAGGTGGAATCTGAAGGAAGTTGGCGGCAAAACTCTGGTCTGAGGT
>JAYFRK010000025.1:0-9900 GCA_034925975.1 Clostridium sp. | reverse complement strand
TATCATGGTTCAACATATGGCGCTATTTCTCTTTCTGCACTAAACCTTAATATGAGGAGAAAAATAGGCCCTCTAGTTCCTGAAATACATCATATACATTACCCGGATTGCTATCGTTGTAGATTTGGTAAGGAAGAATGTAATTGTAATCTAGAATGTCTTAATGAACTTGAAAATGCATTTAAATACTATATAGCTCCAGAAGAAGTAGCAGCTATATTAATAGAGCCTATAGCCGGAGATGCGGGATTTATAGTACCTCCACAAAAATACATGGAAAGGCTTTATAATCTTTGCAAAGAAAACGGAATATTATTTGTAGTTGATGAAGTTCAGCAGGGCTTTGGAAGAACTGGGGAATGGTTTGGAATAGACAATTTTAATATAGAACCTGATATGGTTGTACTAGGAAAATCAATTGCGTCAGGTATGCCTATGAGTGCCATTGTAGGAAGAAAAGAAATTATGGAATCCTTAGATGCTCCTGCACATACCTTTACTGCCGCAGCAAATCCTATTTCTTGTAGGGCTGCCATGGCAACTCTTCAAGTTATAAAAGAAGAAAATCTTATCCAACGTTCAAAAACTTTAGGGGAATATATGAAAACACGCTTCGAAGATATGCAAGAAAAATACGAAATTATCGGAGGGGTACGTGGTGTTGGAATGACTATAGGAGTTGATCTTGTTAAGGACAGATTTACTAAGGAAAAGGATAAGGATGCAGCTGCAAAAATTTGTTATAGAGCATGGGAAAATGGAGTACTAGTTACTTTCGTTTCAAGTAATGTCTTAAGAATACAACCACCACTAGTAATAAGTAAAGAACAAATTGATAAAGCACTAGATGTCATTGAAGAAGCTATAAAAGAGTATTTAAAAGGTGATATTCCAGATGAAGTTTTAGAAGTATCAAAAGGTTGGTAAAAATAAATATAAAAAATTAATCCCGCTTTAAAATAAAGCGGGTTAATTTTTTATCCCTTCTAGTGTTATTTGCTATTTTAAAATGTAAATATGTAATAAAAGTTTAATATTATATTAAGTGAAATAGAGTAGTATAATTATAACCGTAGGTAATGGAAAACATATATGGGAAAATAGAAACATATGTACAATTTTATTGATGATAAGTAAAATGATAAATATGTATGAAATAATTGACGTGATTTGCATATAGTATTATAATCAATCTATAATTCCTATAAATCCTACTTGAATACTGTGTATTGTATTGCGGAGGTGATAAATTTGTCAGATATTATACTAGAACTTATAGATGTAGTAAAAAAATTCGATGATCAGGAAGCTGTTAAAAATGTTTCTATGAAGATTAGAAAAGGCGAGTTTTTAACGCTATTAGGTCCAAGCGGTTGTGGAAAGACAACTACTTTAAGGATGGTAGCTGGTTTTGAAAATCCAACAAGTGGTAAAATTCTCTTAGAAGATGAATCGGTGGAAAATAAAGAGCCTTATGAAAGAAATGTAAATACAGTATTTCAAAACTATGCCCTTTTCCCTCATATGAATGTCTATAATAATATTGCCTATGGACTTAAAATCAAAAAAGTAAATAAATCTGAAATTGCAAAACGGGTAAATGAGATGCTGAATTTGGTTCAGCTTGAAGGTTTTGAAAAGAGAATGCCTGATCAACTAAGTGGAGGACAAAAGCAAAGAGTTGCTATTGCAAGGGCACTTATAAATAACCCTAAAATTTTGCTTTTAGATGAGCCACTAGGAGCCCTTGACTTAAAACTTAGAAAGCAAATGCAGGTAGAGCTGAAAAGGCTTCAAAAAAAGCTGGCTATAACATTTATATATGTAACACATGATCAAGAAGAAGCTCTTAATATGTCAGACAGAATTGCAGTTATGAGGGGCGGAGTTATAGAACAGATAGGAACTCCGGAAGAAATCTATGAAAAGCCAAAAACAAAGTTTGTTGCTAGTTTTATTGGTGAATCAAATTTATTTAATGCAGTTGTAGAAAGTGAAGATGATAAACTTGCTAAAATAAGGATAGAAGATGAAACAATTGATGTTGAAAATAGTAATTTAATTATTGGTAGTAAAATTTATATTTCTGTTCGACCTGAAAATATAAAATGTTCTATTGAAAAAAATGAAAAATTTAATTTAAAGGCAATTGTTAAAGAACACAGCTATGTTGGTTCAATTATAAAAACCACAGTAGTATTATCAAATGGACAAGAAGTATTAATTAATAATTATAATAAAAAATCAGAATTGTCTAAAGAAGGCACTGATGTATGGGTATCCTGGAATCCAGAAGACATGGCAATGGTGGATGGAGAGGAGGGACTATAAAGATGAAAAAAAGTAAAGAAAACATTTCTAAATTTTCATTTATAGGACCTATATCTCTTTGGATGATAATTTTTATAGCAATTCCTCTCTGCTACATTATATTTATAAGTTTTATGCAAAGGGGAACAGATGGAGGCATAATATTTACACCAACCATTGAAAACTATGCAAGAATGAAGAATCCACTTTATTTTAAAGTGTTTAAGGATTCCATATCAATTGCTTTTATTACAACACTACTTACTCTTATTTTTGGGTACCCTTTCGCATACTTTGCATCGAAAATACCGAAAAAATATAGAGTATTAGTTTTAATACTTATTATAATTCCATTTTGGACTAACTCACTTATAAGAACTTATGGGTGGATTATACTTTTAAGAACAGAAGGAATTATAAATCATATTCTTATAGGTATTGGTTTAATTAAAGAACCTTTTAAGATGCTTTATAGTTATGGAGCAGTGCTTGTTGGTATGGTATATACCTTGTTCCCATTTATGGTACTACCCCTATATAACTCTATAGAAAAGTTAGATAGAAGCTATTTAGAAGCTGCAAAAGACCTTGGAGCAGGCAGATGGAAAACATTTTTAACTATAACTATTCCTTTAACTATGTCTGGAATAGTAGCGGGATGTATTCTTGTTTTTATACCATCTATAGGCTTGTTCTTTATACCTGACCTAATGGGGGGAAGCAGAGTTATGCTTGTTGGCAATTTGATTAAAAATCAATTCCTCGTATCCAGAGATTGGCCATTTGGAGCAGCATTGTCTATTGTCATGATGATAGTGTCTCTTTTATTAATAGGAATATATATAAAAATAGTAGGCAAAAAGTCGGATATGGAGGTCTTCTAATGGAAAGCAAATTATTAAAATGGTTATCTAACTTTTATATTGTATTTGTGTTTCTATTTATATATATTCCTATAGTAGTAATAATAATATACTCCTTCAATGTATCGAAGAGTAATGCAGTTTGGAGTGGGTTTACCCTTCAATGGTATTCAAAACTTTTTCAGAATGACAATGTTTTGTTAGCTTTAAAAAATAGTTTAACGGTAGCAGTATTAAGTACTGGAATTTCTACTATAATTGGAACTATTGGAGCTGTAGGACTATATAAATACACTTTTAAGGGTAAGGGCTTAATTGATATGTTACTTTATATACCTATAGTAATCCCTGAAATAATAATGGGAATTTCACTTTTGGTATATTTTTCATCAATGCATATGGAATTTGGTATATTTACACTAGTGCTTTCTCATACCACATTCTGTATACCTTTTGTATTTGTTACAGTAAAGGCAAGGCTTGCAGGGTTTGATCATTCAATTGAAGATGCTGCAATGGATTTAGGGGCAAATAAGCTTACAGTATTTAGAACTATAACTCTTCCAATTATATTACCCGGTGTTCTTTCTGGTGCAATGTTAGCATTTGCTCTTTCGCTAGATGATGTAATAATCAATTTCTTTGTATCAGGACCAGAAAGTACTACTTTACCAATAAAAATATTTTCAATGCTGCGTTTTGGACTTTCACCAGAAATAAATGCACTATGCAGTGTAATGTTACTTACTACGTTTATAGTTCTTATTCTTTCACAGAGTATTAAGCTGAATAAAGCAAAATAATATAAAGGGGTGTTTTAAGTGTCAAAAAAATTAATAAGAAATTTAAGTATACTATCCATTTTAATTTTTTCACTAGTTTCCTTTGCAGGATGTTCAAGTAAATCTAAAACTGCAAATACTGGAGGAGAAGAAAAAGTAGTAAACTTATTTACTTGGGCTAATTATGTGCCAGATGAGGTTATTAAGAAATTTGAAAGCAAGACTGGCATTAAAGTTAACTATAGCAACTTTTCTACTAATGAAGAAATGATGGCAAAGCTTCAAGCTGTTAAAGGTGGGCAATATGATGTAATAGTATGCAGTGACTATATAATACAGGTTATGGCAAAGCAAAGTGAAGTATTAATGCAGCCTATAAATAAAGGTAATATACCTAATTATAAAAATGTTGAGCCTACCTATTTAGGACAACATTTTGATAAAGATAATAAGTATTCTATCCCTTATACTCTTGGGGCTCAAATGATTGTTTATAATGGAGATAAAATAAAAAAAGATATAAAGAGTTTAAAGGATTTATGGGATCCTTCATTTAAAGATTCTGTGGTACTTTTAGACGATCCTAGATCTGTAATTGGTATTGCATTAACAAAATTAGGCTACACAATAAATGAAACTGATCAAGCAAAACTAGATAAAGCAAAAGAAGAATTGAAAAAACTTAAACCAAATGTGAAGGTGTTTGATGCAGATACTCCTCATAATAGCCTTATAAGTGAAGATTGCACTATAGGTCTTATGTGGGGATCTCAAGCATCTGCTGCAGTGAAAGGAAATCCAAAGCTTAAAATTGTATATCCAGAAGAGGGAATGCAATTTGGAGAAGATAGTTTTATAATACCAGCAAAGGCTCCTCATCAAAAGAATGCTGAAGCTTTTATTAACTTCATGTTAGAGGGAGAAATAAGTAATGAAGCCACAACAATTAATGAATATATAAATACAAATACTGCAGCTAAACAATTTATGTCAAAGGAATACTTAGAGAATAAGGCTGTATTTGTGCCGACTAATGAGTTTTCTAAAGCAAAACATCTAAGTGATGTTGGAGATTCAGCAAAAAAATATGATTTAATCTGGTCTGAATTTAAGCAACAATAATTTGATTTAGGAAGTGATTATGTGGATATCTATGATTTAGTTATAAAAAATGGTACCATTATTGACCCAGAGAGAAAGTATATAAAAATAGGTCAAGTGGGTATTAACGGAACGAAGATATCTATAATTACTGATGAAGAAATAAGTGGAAAGATTGAAATAGATGCAGAAGGTATGATAGTATGTCCTGGATTTATTGATATTCACGGGCATATAGATGGTCATATTGAATGTGCAGAGCTTTCTGCACTTCAGGGAGTTACAACAACTGTAGGGGGGAATTGTGGCTTAAGCCCTTTGGATCTAAAAAAATTTTTTCAAGATCAAAGTTTAAATGGGTTTCCTATAAATCAAGCACAATTAGTAGGGCATTCTTTTACCTTAAGAAAAGCCGTAGGAATAGAAAGTCCTTATGTTCCTGCAACAAAAGATCAGATTACACATATGTGTAAGTTACTGGAGAAATCTATTGAAGATGGGGCAATAGGATTATCCTTTGGATTAGAATATGCTCCAGGATCATCAACAGATGAGATAATGACCTTAAGTAATATTGTAGCAAAATATAAAATGATCATACCTATACACACAAATCTAAATATGCCAGGAGATTTAACATCATTAATAGAAGCTGTAAGGATAGCAGAAGTTACAGGAGCTCATGTGCTGATTTCTCACTTTGTGTATCAGTATGGAATGGGACTTATGACGGAAGCCCTTGAGATAGTAGATAAGGCTAGAGAAAGAGGCATTAAAGTATCTGCAGATAGCGGAATGTATACCGCCTTTGCAACTTTTATAGGGAGTACTATTTATGATCAGGATTATATGGAGAGATTTGGATGGAAATTAGAAGATTTACTTGCGTCTACTGGGAAATATAAGGGCAAGAGATTAACACCTGAAATATATAAGGAATTGAGAAACTTCTATAAAAATGACAGCGTAATTTGTTTTACTGGAGTTGAAGATGAAATATATGAAGCTTTATTAAAGGATTATATAATGGTATCTTCTGATACAGGTCCAAGTCCTACAGGCAACGCTAAAGAAGGGCATCCGCAGAACGCAGGTACTTTTCCACGATTTTTCAGGAAAATGGTTAGAGAACAAAAAAGTATATCACTTCTTAAAGCAATAGAAAAATGTACTCTGCTTCCAGCTAGCACAATAGGACTTGCAGAAAAAGGAAGGATTACTGTAGGAGCTGATGCAGATATTGTTATTTTTGATATTAATAAAATAGAAGACAAAGCAGAATTTCCAGACAGAGGAGAACCAGACGAAAAACCAAAAGGAATTTATTATGTAATTGTAAATGGTAAGATTGTAGTGAGAGAAGGTAATTTAGTCAAAGGTTGTCTGCCAGGAAAAGTTATTAGAAATAATAGATTCACATATGAGAAGGAGGAAATATATAAATGAAAGTATTTATTAGTGCAGATATTGAAGGTACAACAGGTATTACCAGCTGGGATGAAACTGAAAAGTCTAAGGCTGATTATAGCAAGTTTGCTGATCAAATGAATAGAGAAGTAAGGGCAGCATGTGATGGAGCAATAAAAGCTGGAGCAAAAGAGATATTAATTAAGGATGCACATGATAGTGGAAGAAACCTAAATCCTTCCTTGCTTCCGAAAAATGTTAAGATAATTAGAGGATGGGCTGGACACCCTTTCTCTATGGTGCAACAGTTAGACAATACTTTTGACGCAGTATTATTTACAGGTTATCATTCATGGGGAGGTTCTAATAAAAATCCACTGGCTCATACAATGAATCCTTATGATGTAGATTACATTAAAATCAATGGAGAATATGCAAGTGAATTTACACTTCACGCATATGCAGCAGCATATGTTGGAGTTCCATGTGCTTTTGTTAGCGGAGATAAAGGACTTTGTGAAAATATAAAATTGTTAAATAAGAATATTAAAACTGTGGCTGTAAATGAAGGGATAGGAGCATCTACTATAAGCATTCACCCGGACTTAGCTGTAGAAATGATAGAAAAAGAAGTAGAGAATGTATTAAGTGGAGATTTGAATCTTTGCAAATTACAACTACCAAAAGAATTTGAATTAGAGATTGGATATGTATCACATACAAAAGCCTATAGATTTTCTTTTTATCCAGGAGCAAAATTAGCTTCTCCTAAGGTAATATCATTTAATACAAAGGATTATTTTGAAGTTTTAAGAGCTGTTCTATTTTTAACATAATCTTATAATTAAATTTAATTTTACTGTGGATGAATATAGAATTTAAAATCTATTAAAAAAATAAATTAATGCTTTAAGGCTTCTCTTTATAGGAGAAGTCTTGATTTTTTATTTGATAGCATAATACTTTTAAATTTTGTGTAAAAATGTAATTTAATTTAAAAGATGGTTTACATTTATGTAGAAAAATGCTATTATATGTTAGTAATTATGATAATTACCTACTTATGGCATGTAGAGGGATATACTTGCTACTAGGTATTGAAACTATAGTAATATACATATTTTGAAGAATAAAAAGTAAAATTTAAGTTTCATATAAGCAAATATGTATTAAAAATATCGATAATAGCAAATCTATCGAAAGGTAGAGACGCAAAGCTATGGGTCTAAGGAATAAAAATTCTATGACTGCCAGGTTGCCGAAGTATTTACAAAAATAATTATAGAAAGTTTTGTGGATAACTATGTCAAAGGCACTGGTAAATTAGAAGTGTCTTTGGCATTTTTTTATTTATTAAAAAATTATAGGGAGTGAAACAGATGAAGAATAATAAGGGAAAAAAGAATTTTAAGTCGTTCACCGGGAGTGTTAGAAACAGATTAATAGCGGTTTCTATAATATCTATTGTGCTGCCGTTAATTATTCTTGGATATGTTTGTTATAAAAAATCTTATACTATTTTACAGAATAAACTTATAGTAACTTCTGGACAAACACTTCAAGAAGTTGATAGAGCTATAACTAAATTTTTAGGAGGGTTAGAAAATCAACTAGAATTTTTAGCTTCATCAGCTAGTTTTGGAAAAATTGAAGCTGCACAAGGAAACGTATCAGTAGGTAAAAATGAACTCGATATGAGTATGGAACTTTTAAAAAATATAAAGAATTCAAATGAAAATCTATTAGTTGCTTACTTTGCTTCATCTAGTGGTAAAATGTATGCTTATCCAGTACCAAATTTACCTAAAGACTATAATCCAACAGAAAAAACTTGGTATAAAGATGCTGTAAGCCAAAAGGGAAAGGTTGTATGGAGTAATACATATGTAGATGAAAACACTAAAAAGACTATAGTAACTGAATCAAAAGCTGTAGTTGTAGATGGAAAAGTTGTAGGGGTTATGGCTATTGATATTGAGCTTAAAGAAATGACAGATAACATAATCAATAGCGTTATTGGAAAAGCAGGTTATGTAGTTTTAACAGATAAAAATGGAACTATGATTGCTCATAGGGACACTAACCTTTTAGGTAAAGATACTATTACCAAGGAACAGTTTTGGACAAGTGTAAAATCTAAAGAAAGTGGATTTGAAAAGTATACATATGGAGGTAAACAAAAGTTTCTAACTTTTCATACAAACAATAGAACTGGATGGAAGCTTATGGCTATCATGGAGGATACCGAACTGGTAAGTGATACAGATGTAATAATGAAGTTTACTCTATTAATTATAGCTATATGTGCTCTAGTGGGAATATTTATAGCCATTTTACTTGAGAGAAGTATATCGGGGCCATTAAATAAATTAAAAGAAGCATTTGGAAAGGCTTCAGAGGGAGACTTAACTGCTAAGGTTAAGATAAATTCAAAAGATGAATTTGGGGAAATAGGTAATAGTTACAATGGTATGGTTGATAATATAGCAGTTTTAATTAAAGAGGTTAAAAATTCTACTAGTACTGTTTTTGAATCCTCAAAATCATTATCAGATATTACTGAAAAAACAGCTATGGTTTCTTCTGAAATATCTAGAACAATGGAAGAGGTAGCTAAAGGAATGGATGAAGAGGCTAGAGACACTCAATATGGTTCTGAAGTAGTAAATGAATTAGCCGATAAAATTGAGATTGTATCAAAATCTACAAATAACATGAAGGATATATCTGATGAAACGAATAAACTTAGTGATAATGGATTAAAGGCAGTAAAAGTACTAACTGTAAAATCAAAAGAAAGCAGTGTTGCTACAAATAAGGTTAGTGAGATTATATCAAAAGTAGATAAAAGCTCAGAAGAGATAGGCATAATAACTTCCACGATAGAACAAATAGCGCAGCAGACAAATCTTTTATCATTAAATGCATCCATAGAGGCGGCAAGAGCAGGTGAACATGGAAGAGGTTTTGCGGTGGTTGCTGAGGAAGTAAGAAAGCTATCAGAGGAATCCTCAAAGGCAGCTACTCAAATAAAAGAATTAATATCAGGAGTGCAAATTCAATCAAAATCAGCTGTAGAATCTATGGATAGTGCTAGGGCTATTATAATAGAACAGGATAAAGCAGTTGAAGAAACTGAGAGCATATTTAGCTATATATCGAATTCTATAAAATCATTAATAGATATGACACAAGAACTAAAAAAGTATAGTGATGAAATGGCAGTGAAAAAGGATGAAATTGTAAATGTTATAGGGAATATAACTGCTGCAACAGAAGAAACTTCAGCAGCAACTCAAGAAGTTTCAGCATCTACAGAGGAGCAATTAGCTGCCATGGAAGAGGTATCTTCTCATACTAATGATTTAAGTAAGCTTGCAAGTGAACTTCAAGATATAGTCAATCAATTTCGTCTAGAATAATGAGGAGAATTATTA
>JAYFRK010000118.1:0-7417 GCA_034925975.1 Clostridium sp. | reverse complement strand
TATTATTTTTTTAAAACTATTTGATTGAGAAATAATAAAGGCAATTAATATTACATAGCCCATATTATTTGAAAGATTTTTAATAAGTTCTATCAAATTTTACACTCCATTCTTAAGAACCAAAAACAGCTGAGAAAATTGCGGGAAACACTGAAAATCCTACTGCCAAAACAAAGGCTGAGATTAACGCACCTACTGCAGCGCAAAACATAGACTTTTTAAAATTTAACTTTAAAAAAGCTGCTACAGCGGTTCCTGTCCATACTCCTGTTGTAGGAAGCGGTATTGCTATAAATGTAATTAGTCCAATTTCTTTATATTTTTCCAACTTAGCTGAATTTTTATCTATTTTTTTCTCTATAAATTCATTAATTTTACTGAAAAATTTATACTTCTTCATCCATTCAAATATTCTATTAAATAGTAAAAGTATAAAGGGCGCTGGAAGCATGCTACCTAAAAAGCTTACTAAAAAAACTAAAGCTGGATCTAAATTATACATATTTATTCCTAGAGGTATTGCCCCTCTTTGTTCTACTATAGGCACTGCTGATAATAAAAAAACTTTTAATAATTTACTCATATACTTTCCTTTCTTAACTATAATTTATATAATTTACTTCTTCATATCACATTAGTAGATATTACGGTTTAGACTGAATTAAGTTTCACTTTATATTATCATATAATATAACAAATAGTTAAGTCTTAATATGCAAAAATCAACCTGTATGCAAATATACTCTGGACTTTCTAGCTAAGATACGAATTTTTTTATAGTTTTTAGTGCAAACAAAAAACTAGGCGAAAGCCTAGTTTTAGAATGCACTATTATAATAGTATCATATTTTACTTCTGGATTAGTAATATTATATTTCTAGATTAATAATTTAGAATAAATTTACATTTTCTAATTTATATCCACTTTCTTTTAATTCACTCATTATCTCTCTTGAATGTTCCTTTGATTGAGATTCGATTTGGAAAGTTACATTTGCAAAATCAAGTCCTTTTTCTTCCCAGTTCTTCTCCTGTCTTACTGTTACAATATTAGCTCCTAATTTACCAATGTGATTGATAAGTCCTCCTAATTGGCCAACTTTATCTTGTAATTCTACAGTAAAACATAATCTTCTTTTTTGTAATATTAATTCTCTATTTATTATTTTTGATACCATGGCTATATCGATATTTCCGCCACTAACTAACACGGCAATTTTTTTGCCATCTACTTTAACTTTGTTTGCTAGCACTGCTGCCAATGGTGTAGCACCTGCTCCTTCTGATATTAACTTGCTTCTTTCCATAAGTGCAAAGGCAGCATAAGATATTTCATCTTCAGAAACTGTTATTATTTCATCAACATACTCTTTCATATATTTAAAACTAAGTTCACCAGGTGTTTTAACAGATATACCATCTGCTAATGATTTAGTACCTTCTACTGTTACTACTTTTCCAGCTTCTAAAGAAGCTTTACTTGAAGCAATTATTTCTGCTTGCACACCTATTATCTTAACGCTAGGTTTTATGGATTTTGCTGCTACAGCTATTCCAGCTATCAATCCGCCGCCACCAATTGGTACAAGTATAGCATCGACATCTGGCAAATCTTCTAAGATTTCAAGGCCAATAGTACCTTGTCCAGCCATAACTTCTTCGTCATTAAAAGGATGTACAAAAGTAGCTCCTGTTTCTTTTTGAACTTCTACAGCTTTTTCATAACATTCATCATAAACTTCTCCAAATTGAATTACTTCAGCACCATATCCTTTTGTTGCTTCTACTTTAGCTTGTGGTGCAGTAGCAGGCATAACTATTGTAGATTTAATTCCACAGGCAGTTGCTGCATATGCTACCCCTTGTGCATGATTTCCTGCTGATGATGCTAGCACTCCTCTGTCTTTCTCTTCCTGTGTTAAAGTCATTATTTTATTGTAAGCTCCTCTTAACTTAAAAGCTCCTGTTTTTTGTTTATTTTCGCACTTTAAGTAGATTTCATATCCACTTTGTTTTGAAAATGTACTTGAATAAAATAATGGAGTTCTCCTCGCTACTCCTTCAATATTCTTCTGTGCTTGTTTTATTTTGCTTAAATCTAATGCCATGTATATTCCCCCTAACTCTAAATGGTTTCACTACTATTTATTATAAAATACCCTACGGAATAATTTTCAGAATATTGGATATAATGCAATTTATTCATCTAATTATTTCATTTATGTTATTTTTCAAATAGCTTGTAAAACCTTTTCTTAATTTTAATTATAGTTCAAATTATTTAAATGTCACTACTTTTCATTAAAAAAATTCAAATTTTTTCTACACCAAACGTGTGTATTTGATTGAAAAACACACGTTCCCTTATTTATCCATATTCTTAAAAATAAAGGTTTTAACTGCATACACTTGTTCTCAATACACGTACATATTTTAAATTTTACTCATATTTTTCTAAAACTTTATTGAAATAGATTTATTACTATGATATACTTCCAATTGTAAACGTTCTTACATTTATAACTTTATTGTCTATTTTTATATGATTTTTTCTAGTTGTTTTTAATTTCAATTATGAATTTTAAAAACCACAGACATTCATCTTCCAGTCAAAGACAAATAAAAAAAACATATTTGAATTGTATCATTCATTTTGCTGATTATAAGCAGAATTTGAATAATATAATTCATAGCATTTCTTTTTAATAACATAGTTAAATTTATAATTTTATATAAATTTATATTTTCAAAATAACCACAATTAATTTATTTAAGGGGGAGTATACATGAAAAAGTTAGGATTAATACCTAGAATTATTATTGCAATTATACTTGGTATTATCATTGGTAGCTATGCACCAGTAGGGTTTACTAGAATATTTACTACATTTTCTTCTATCTTCGGAAACTTTTTAGGTTTTGCAATTCCACTAATTATTATAGGTTTTATAGTTGCTGGTATTGCAGATCTTGGAACAGGCGCTGGTAAGCTTTTAGGAATTACAGTTCTTCTTGCATATGTATTTACTTTACTTTCAGGAGCATATGCACTAATTGTAGGAAAAGCCCTATTACCTAGAATAATAACATCAGATACTTTGAGTCATGTTTCAGAAGCTAAAAAAGCTTTACAACCTTATTTTACAATTCAAATGACTCCTATAGCAGATGTTACTGCAGCTCTTATATTAGCTTTTATATTAGGACTTGGTATTGCAAAGATTCAAAACAAAGTATTAAAAGATGCATTTATCGGATTTCAAGAAATAATATCTTCTACTATTGAAAAAGTAATTATTCCTTTATTACCTATTCACATATGTGGAATATTTGCTAACATGTCTTATACTGGAGAAGCTACAACTGTATTCTCTGTATTCTGGAAAGCATTTTTAATAGTAATTGTTCTTCACATTACTATGATTATTTTCCAATTTATGATTGGATGTGCTTTTAACAAGAAAAATGTATTTACATCATTAAAAATTCAAACTAAAGCATATTTAACAGCTCTTGGAACTCAATCCTCTGCTGCTACTATTCCTGTAAACTTAGAATGTGCAAAAGAGATGGGAACAAGTAAAGGAATTAGAGAATTTGTTATACCTCTTTGTGCTACTTGTCACTTATCAGGAAGTACAATGACTATTACAACTTGTGCTATGGCTGTAGCAATGTTGAATGGTATGACTTTAAGCATGAGTACGATACTAGGATTTATAGCAATGTTAGGTGTTACAATGGTTGCTGCTCCTGGTGTTCCTGGTGGAGCTATAATGGCAGCTTTAGGACCCCTAAAAGCAATATTGGGCTTTACTGAACCAATGACAGCTTTAATGATAGCTTTATATATAGCTCAAGATAGCTTTGGTACTGCTTGTAACGTTTCAGGTGACCAAGCCGTTGCAATGATAGTTGATTCTTTACAAGATAAATGGAGTGACTCTTCAAGCACAAATAAAATTGCATAAATAAAATATTATTAAATTATTATCCCTCTTATTATAAATAGGAGGGATAATTGTATAAAAATCTAAATTTATTAATTATAATAGATTTAGAATATTAATTATTCTATGGGAAATTAATAAAATAACATCAATATTAAAGGAGATTAATCAAATGAATAACTATAGCATATTTGATATAGTAGGCCCCATAATGATAGGCCCTTCCAGTTCTCATACTGCAGGTGCTGCACGACTTGCTAAACTGGCGAGTCTTATATGCGGAAGTGATATTAAAAAAGTTGAATTTTTGCTTCACGGTTCCTTTGCAAAAACATATAAAGGACACGGAACCGATAAAGCTTTAGTTGCAGGAATATTAAAGATGGATCCTTGGGATGAAAATCTTAAAAATTCTTTTTCATTAGCCGAAAAAAGAGGCATTGAAATTGTATTCAAAGAAGCAGATTTAGGAGACGTGCATCCTAATACAGTTAAATTTATAATAACTAGAAAAGATGGTACTATATCAGATATTACTGGTTCTTCTATTGGAGGAGGAAATATTTTAATATTTAACGTAGAAGGTCAATCTGTAGAATTTAGAGGTGATTACCCTACTCTAATAACTAACCATAAAGATACACCTGGAGTAATCTCAAAAATTACTACAATGCTATATATGGAAAATATAAATATAGGTTCTATGAAAGTATATAGAAATAGCAAAGGTTTAAAAGCTACAATGGCTATTGAGACTGACAACATTATACCAAATTATATAATTGAAAAAATAAAAGAAATACCTGAAATTGAAAATATAAAAGTAATAAATCCAATATCAGAAGGAGAAAAATAGTCTATGTTTGTTAATAGCGGAGTTGAACTTATTGAGATTTGTAAAAAAGAAAATTGCACTATATGGGAATATACTTTACAATCAGAAGTTGAAAACAGTGGACTTTCTGCAGAAGAGGTCTTCGAAAAGATGAGAAAAAGCCTTCATGTTATGCAGCACTCTGCAAGCTATGCATTAGAACATGACGTAAGATCTGTCAGCGGACTAATTGGCGGAGATGCTATTAAACTTAATAAATATGCTGAAGAAGGCAATCCATTGACAAGCAAATTCATGGTTAAAGCTATGGCAAGAGCTATATCCTGCTCAGAAGTTAATGCAGCCATGGGAAAAATAGTTGCTTGTCCAACAGCTGGTTCTTGTGGTATTGTTCCTGCTGTAATTGTATCAGCTGGTGAAAGATTAAATAAATCAGAAGATGACTTAGTAAAGGCACTATTAACAACTTCTGGTATAGGCATGCTTATAGCTAAAAATGCAACAGTATCCGGTGCAGAAGGTGGTTGTCAAGCTGAGTGTGGATCAGCATCAGCTATGGCTGCTGCTGCAGTAGTAGAAATGATGGGAGGTACTGTAAAGCAAGCTTTAGATGCCGGTGCTATAGTGCTAAAGAATATATTAGGTCTAGTTTGTGACCCAGTTGCAGGACTGGTTGAAATTCCATGTGCTAAACGAAATGCATCTGGTACTGTATCTGCTCTTACTGCAGCAGATATGGCTATGAGTGGAGTAGAAAGTAAGATTCCTTTTGATGAAACAGTTTTAGCTATGTATAAGGTAGGAAAACAACTTCCTTGGGAGCTTCGTGAAACTGCTGAAGGAGGCCTTGCTATAACTCCTACAGGACTTAAATTGAAAGAACAAGTTTTTGGAAATCTTTAAAATACAAAATACGGTACTAATACTCGAAGGCATATAATTCAAAGGAGAATCTTCGCTACGTTAAGAAGTTCTAAGTTTGTGCCTTTAAAAATTGCCTACCCAGTCCTATGCATCGTCCTGATGCAGGCCTGGCTCCCACACCTCCTAGGTGGGAATTACGGCAATTTTTAAATTCACAAACTAAGAACTTCTAGAACTCGCTCAAAATTCTCCTAATGAATTATATGCCTTCTGACTTTTAGTACCTTAAATTAGATAAATTAAGGCTACCATTACTTACACAAAACATATATTAAGAACTGTAGTAGTAATTACTATTTAGACCATAGCTAATTTACTAACTAGTGTAAGTATTATATTAATTGACTTATTAGAAAAGCGCAGAGCGCTTAACCCGATAGGGTGCCAGGGATTTAGGCGAAGCCTGTTGAAGTTATACTAGTATTTTCTGATTGCAATTAATTAAGGTATATAAAATTATTATTCAGTATGTATAACTATTTAAGGAAACAGTTAGCATTAATCAAGATATTAGTCTAGAGATAACCGGTTAAAAGAACTTGCTAGTCATTGAATAAAAGATAAGTTATTTTATAAGATGCTTTGTTTATAAATTGTTTTGAAAAATATCAACATGCTATCGCATTTATAGTAATTCCTTAAGTTGTACTCAATAATACTTACTTAGTAACTTTATGTTCTGGCTACGCCACGCAAAATTATCATTTTGCTTTTTGAAGTCATTATAATATTTACTATAGTACTTTTTAATTGCAACTAATTAAGGCATGCAAGATTACTGGCTAGCATATATGTATCAATTGAAGAAACTTTGAAGGAATAACTAGTAGTACTTAAGACTGCTGTTTTAAAAATCTGTAATTGTGCTCAAGGATGAGCACAGCCCGCTCCCCGACAGGACGTCGGATGGAGCGTGGGTAGGATTTTTAAATAAAGCAGCCTTTAGTACTATTTTATGAACTGAAGGTTTCTCAATGATACATATATGCGTTAGCCTAGTAATCTTACATGCCGCTATTTTTTATTGCTTTACTTATATTACTAATTTATATTTTAATTTTATTTCACACCTGAAAGAAGCTTAGGTGCAAGGTCTACTAGATCTACCGCTTTAATCTCAGAAGGATTAGGAATTTTAATATCTACAGGTTTGTTGATATCAAAAATATCATAAACTAAATCAATATTTACTGATTCATTATCTATTAGAAGATCTAAGTTCATCTTTTCCTGAATCACATAACCATCTTTAACTGCAAAATTTAAAACAGCTCCATTTTTTCCAAATATATTTTTCATCTCATCTATCTTTTTGTTTAATTCATCTTTATTTAGAGTTTGTTCTTTATTAGTTCCTTCTACTTTGAGAGCTTTTAAGTAAGCTTCAACTTCTTTAACTCTTTTCTCATCCTTAACATATGCCTTTAGCAGCTTCTTGACACCTTCATTGTCTATTTTAATTTTATAAGTCTGAAGCTCTTCTTCAGTGCCATTTACCACAACTTTTTGTTTTCCAGAATCCTCTATAACACCTTTTCCATTTTCATCAGTATATTCTTTTATAAATTTTAAAATAGATTCTTGTACATTCCCAGCCTTCTTAGTAACATCCTCTATATTCATATTTTTAGAAGGCTGACCATCCTTACTCATATCTTTATTCATTTTTTCTAAACTCTCTGAATTAACATAAACATAATCAATATTT
>JAYFRK010000469.1:0-10017 GCA_034925975.1 Clostridium sp. | reverse complement strand
TATTGAAAATCTTGGTTATAAAAGCATATCTAAAAGATATCAACTAGTACATAATTCTTAATGAACCGCCGTATACCGAACGGTACGTACGGTGGTGTGAGAGGACGCTAAATAAAATAATTATTTAGCTCCTACTCGATCATATTACTTTTAACTGTTACGGCGCATATTAACTTTATTCTTGTTTCTCCCTTTATAATGAATCCTAGGAAAACTTCTTCCAGTTCTTATAGGAACTAAATTTTCCATGATTTCTTCTAACATATATTCATATAGCTGTTTACGCTTTACATTGTCTTCTTCAATTGCTATTTTAATGAGATACTCTCTAAAAGTTCCTATGAGAATATTAATATTTACCTTGTATTCATACTTGTGTTGTCTATCTTTCTTTTGCTCAAGCTCTTTATTTGCATCATTTTTTAAATCCTCAACCATATTAAACAACATTATTTGTGCATAGAAATCTTGTTCTACTATCACCTTTTTTCTACCAGAGATATTTTCTATACACAATTTATTTTTAATAACATCATAAGCAGTTTCAATACCCCATCTTTTAAAATATAATTCGCCTATCTCTTTAGTGTCCATTTCATCATAAGGTATATTAGTTATTAGGTACTCTTCCTCAGATGTTGATAGTACTATTCTTACCATTCTTGCTTTTATTTTATCAGTTTGTTTTGCCTTAATTTTCATATCTTCATCTAAAATATTTTCTAATCTTTTTTTACTTATCTTTATATCTACTACTTCATCATCGCTTTTCATTGATTTTTTTTCTTCAATACATTTGTCCTTTTGTACTCTGAATAGGTAGTAGATAGGCATATTCGCAAGATGGAATAACATATCCACTGACATATAACCTCTATCAAATATTGATATTATTTTTTTATCTGTACCAATTATTTTAATCATAGCTTCTAGGTTTTTCTTTGCCAGTTGTCTTTCGGGTGTATTATATTTTTCTCTTATTATTGTCAGTTGGAGACTGGCACTCATATTCTTTTTGAAGTTCTTTTGAATTTGGTATTTCTAAAATAGTTCCGTCAACTGCCGTTACTATATATCCTTTATAAGTTTTATATTCACCACCTTCATAGAAGGATTCAACATACTCACGTCCTAATACTTTAAATACCTCAGGATTTAAGCGGCAGCGTTGTTTGCAAAATGCTTGTTTCGTAACACGTTCGTCTCTCTTATTTATTTCTTTATAGTAATTATTAATTTCCATAGCTATAGTTTTACCCTTCTGGCTTATTATATATCTTAGAATATCTTTAAATGGCATTTTCCTTTCCCTCGTGAAGTCCCTTTTTTCAATCCTACCAATTTCTTTTATTCTATCCATGTCAAACTTTTTAAATATTTTTATCATTCTATCATAAGCTTTCATCATTTGTTTGTTTTTTATGGAGATATCCTTTCTATCTTTTTATAGAATATCGTAAATCACTAAAATCCTTAATACAATTAAAAACACCTGGAATTACAGAGCTGTAATTCCAGGTGTTACATTATTATGATGAACTTTAATATAACTATTCTTAAGTTGATGACATTGGGTGGGGGCCAGGCCTGTATCAGGACGATGCATAGGCATGGGTAGGTAATTTTTAAAGGCACAAACTTAGAACTTTTTGACGTAGCGAAGATTCTCTGTTGAATTATATAACTTCGAGTTTTAGCACCTTATTTTGTAGCTACCGAGGCTGTCATTTTTATTATGCTATACTGCTATTGCCTAAAGTGCATTTAAATGGTAAAATAAAAGTGAGAATTATTAGTAAATTGACTTGGTATGAAAATTGCTTTAATTAAATTAGAGTTGCTTTTTTAATAAGTAACTTTAAAATATTACATAAGGTGGGTGTTTTAAATGATAGGAAAAACTATTGATCAAATCAATGTAGGAGACAAAGCTTCTTTTACTAAAACAATGTCAGAAACTGACGTATACTTATTTGCAGGTATTTCTGGAGATTTAAACCCAGCACACGTTAACCAAGTAGACTCAGAAAAAACAATGTTCAAAGGTAGAATTTGTCATGGAATGTTAGTTTCAAGCTTAATTTCTACAGTTCTTGGAATGTATCTTCCAGGACCAGGAACAATATACATGGGACAAGAATTAAGATTCGTAGCTCCAGTAAAAATGGGAGATACTGTTACTGCTGAAGCAGAAGTTATTGAAAAGAATGCAGAGAAGAACAGATTAGTTCTTAAAACAACTGTAACTAACCAAGAAGGAAAAGTAGTTATAGAAGGACAAGCTAAAGTTATGCCTCCTAGAGCTGCAAAATAGTAATAAAATAATATAATAGTAATTTGTAAGTGGTAGCATGTAAAATCAGTATATAATGATTTTACATGCTATTTTTTATTATATAGCTGAAAGTTTAGATTAGTTAATATAGTGAATTAAATACTATTATCTGATAAAATGGTATTAGTTAAAAGTTTCATACTTATGAAATAGAAAGGGTTAATAAGGGTGAGAGATAATTTGTTTAATTGTGCTGATAAAAAACTTAAAACACTAGTAGAAAATATTGATATTGGAGTTATTGGCGTTGATTCTAAAGGGGTGATTACAGAATTTAACAAACCTGCGAAAAAGATTTTTGGAATTAAGAACAAAAAAGTTATTGGTGAACCAGTTGCCGATGTATTGCCAGATTCTTATGTTATGAACATTTTATACTCAGAAACTGCATATAGGAAAGTTAATATTCAGTATAGGGATAAACAATTGTCAATTGATAAAATACCTGTAGTAAACCAAGAGATAGTATTAGGTTTTATGATATTGATCAACGATGAAACAAGTAATGCAAATCTTGTTCAGCAACTAGAGAAAGAGAAACATGTAGGAGAAGTTTTGAATACTATCCTTGAGATGGTTTATGATGGAATTCTAGTTGTAGATAAAAATGGATATGTAACTATGATAAGCAAGGCTTATGCTGAATTTTTAGAGTTAGATAGAGAATCTGTAATAGGTAAACATGTTACAGAGGTTATAGAAAATACAAGAATGCATATAGTAGCTAAAAAAGGAATACCAGAAACTGCTCAACTTCAAAAGATAAAGGGAAGATACATGATAGCTACAAGAATACCAATAATTAAGGATGGAAAGGTAGAAGGAGCAGTAGGTAAGGTACTATTTAGAAATGTTAAAGATTTTAATTCTTTATATAATAAAATAAGCAAAATAGAAAAAGAAGTGCATCAGTATAAAGGTGACATAAAGGAGCTTAATAGTGCAACTTACTCATTTGATAATATTATTGGAAATAGCTTTAAATTAGAAGAGTCTAAGGCTATCGCTAGAAAATCAGCTCTTACAAATTCCAATGTGCTATTGATAGGAGAAAGTGGGACTGGAAAAGAGCTTTTTGCTCATGCCATACACAAAGCAAGTGATAGAGCTTATGGTAATTTTGTTAAGGTAAATTGTGCAGCTATCCCAAGAGATTTGCTTGAATCAGAGTTATTTGGATATGAAAAAGGTTCTTTCACTGGAGCTAAAAAAGAGGGTAAAATGGGGAAATTTGAGGTTGCTGATGGAGGTACTATTTTTTTAGATGAAATAGGAGATATGCCACTACACATGCAAGCTAAGTTATTGAGAGTTCTCCAGGAAAAAGAAGTAGAGAGAATTGGTTCAATAGTTACAAAAAACGTAGACATAAGAGTGATTGCAGCTACAAATAGAAATTTAGAAGAGATGATAAAAGCTGGTGAGTTTAGAGAAGATCTATATTATCGTTTAAATGTAGTAACTATAAATATACCTCCTTTAAGAGAACGGCCCGAGGATATAGTAACACTTACATCTTTCTTAATAGATAAAATATGTAAGAAATTGGATAAAAATGTTAAAGGTATAAGTACTAAGGCCATGGAATGCATGAAGAGCTACAATTGGGAAGGTAATGTAAGACAATTAGAAAATGTTATCGAAAGAGCAATAAATCTTGTTGAATATGGGAAAGAAATAAAATTGGAGAATCTTCCTCAAAATATTGTGGGTAAGGCGACTAACCATCATGTAGATAAATTAGATGAAGTTATGAATAAAGCTGAAAAAGATGCTATAATAAGTGCACTTATGGCATATAATGGAAATAAGAGTAGGGTAGCAAAAGCATTAGATATAAGTAGGACAACATTATATGAGAAAATGACTAAACATAATATTATAGTTTGATTCTAGTGAAAAAATATTGAAAAATAAAAAAGTGTAAGCATATCTTAACAAAAAAAATCTATTTAAAAGTGTAGTGTGAGGAAATCACTACACTTTTTGTATTAAAATTTTACAATTGTACGAAACCCTTTACAAAAAAGTGTTGTAAATGGAATTTAGAATACCATATAAGCTGTTAGAAAAAATATTTATAAGGATATTAAAAACCATATACAGCTGAAAAACGTGTATTATATCAATTGAATATAATTATAAAAAATTTGGCATACTAATTGCTTAAATAATAAGTGGCTATTAAACTATTATTTTAATTATAACTATGAAGAGAAATTATAAAAGGAGGGGAAACTAATGGCTTCAAAAGTAAAAACTATTGACGAGGCTATTGCAATGATTAAGGATGGAGATACAGTAGCTATATCCGGATTTTTAGGAGCTGTTCATCCAGAAGGAATAACATCTGCAATAGAACAAAAATTTTTAAATAGTGAAGCAGTTGCAAAAAACTTAACACTAGTATATGCAGCAGGACAAGGAGACTCTAAGAATAAAGGACTAAATCATCTAGGTCACGAAGGATTAGTGGGAAAAGTTATAGGCGGACACTGGGGATTAGCTCCAAAGCTTCAAAAGTTAGCATTAGAAAATAAGATAGAAGCTTACAATTTACCACAAGGAACAATATCTCAATTAATGAGAGATATTGCAGGGGGTAAAATAGGAACAATAACTCATGTAGGTTTGAAAACGTTTGTTGATCCACGTGTTGAAGGTGGAAAATTAAACGAAAAGACTAAGGAAGACATAGTTAAAGTTGTTAACATAGAAGGACAAGAAAGATTGTTATATAAAGCTTTCCCAGTAAACATTGCTTTACTTAGAGGAACATATGCTGATGAAAGAGGAAATATCTCTCTTGAGAAAGAAGTTGCTACTCTTGAAGTTTTATCAATGGCACAAGCAGCTAAAGCTTCTGGTGGAAAAGTTATAGTTCAAGTTAAAAAAGTAGTAAGTAATGGAGCATTAGACCCAAAATTAGTTAAGATACCAGGAATATGTGTAGATGCTGTAGTTGTAGTTGATGAAGGAGAAGCTTCATGGCAAACATTTGGTGAACCATTTAAGCCAGAATACTGTGGAGAAACTACAATCCCACTAAATGCAATGAAACCAGCTGAATTAAGCGAAAGAAAACTTATTGCAAGAAGAGCAGCTATGGAATTACCTAAGAATGCAGCAGTAAACTTAGGTATAGGAGTTCCTGAAATGGTAGCTATGGTAGCTAACGAAGAGGGAATAGGAGATACAATGACATTAACAGTTGAAGCTGGCCCAGTTGGAGGAGTTCCAGCAGGTGGATTGAATTTTGGAGCTTCAATAAATGGAGAAGCTATATTAGATCAAGCATATCAATTTGATTTCTATGATGGTGGTGGACTTGACGTAGCATTCTTAGGACTTGCTCAATGTGATACAAAAGGAAACATCAACGTTAGTAAGTTTGGACCAAAGATTGCTGGTTGTGGCGGATTCATCAATATAACTCAAAATGCTAAGAAAGTTGTATACTGCGGAACATTTACTGCAGGAGGATTAGATGTTAAAGCTGAAGACGGTAAATTAGTTATCGTAAAAGAAGGTAAAGTTAAGAAGTTCATACCAGAAGTTGAACAAGTTACATTCAGTGGAGACTATGCAAAAGAAGTTGGTCAACCAGTTCTATATATTACAGAAAGAGCTGTATTTGAATTAAGAAAAGAAGGATTAGTTCTTACAGAAATAGCTCCTGGAGTAGACCTTCAAAAAGATGTATTAGATCAAATGGCATTTAAGCCAATAGTTGCAGAAGATCTAAAATTAATGGATGAAAGAATTTTCAAAGATCAACTTATGGGACTTAACTAGTAGTCCGATTAAACAGTAAAAAATAAATTTACCATTAAATTTATTTTAAATAATACCATACTTTTATTTAATATTATAATTTAGTGCCCATACCAAATTATAATATTAGGTGAAATTTATCATTATAAAACCTACAAATTATAATGAAAACTTATAAAAATTACCGTAAAAAACCCATAAAATATAAAATAAATTAATAGAAATAAAACCCATAAAAATAAAACCCATAAAAAATACCATAAAAAAATAAGATCCCATAAAAAGTATCATAGAACTAACCCATAAATATAATTAAGCTATAAAAATAAGTAATAATCAATTAGTTTTCTAGAAAGGTTTTTTTCTATAAAACTAGTTGAAATTAATTTACTAAGGAAAGGATGAAATAAATAGATGGTAGGAGTTATTGGAATTGTAATTTCACTTTTTTTATTAATGTACCTAGCTTATAGAGGTATAACAGTACTTATTCTTGCACCGATTTTAGCGTTATTATCAGCTTTAGTAGCAAGTGGAGCAAATGCTCACGTAATGGCAACGTATACAGAAATATTCATGAAGGCGTTTGCAAACTATGCGAAAGCATATTTCCCAATATTCTTGTTAGGAGCAATATTTGGTAAGTTAATGGATGACTCTGGTTCAGCAAAAGCAATTTCTCATGCTATTGCTAAAAAGCTAGGTGGAGATAAAGCAATATTAGCAGTTATATTAGCTTGTAGCATATTAACATATGGTGGAGTTTCATTATTCGTTGTTGCATTCGCAGTATTCCCAATAGCAATGCAATTATTCAGAGAAGCAGATATACCAAAGAGATTAATACCTGGATCTATAGCAGCTGGAGCATTTACTTTCACAATGACAGCTCTTCCAGGAACACCACAAATACAAAATGCTATTCCAATGCCTTTCTTCGGAACAGATGCTTATGCAGCACCAATATTAGGTATAGTTGCAGCAATAGGTATGTTTGGTGGTGCTTTAGCATGGTTAACTCATAGAGCTAAAAAAGCTAAGGCAGCAGGAGAAGGTTATGGAGATCACCCAAATGAAAAGGTAGTTCATATTGATGAGAAAGATCTTCCATCATTTGGACTAGCCATATTACCTATAGTTTTAGTTCTAGTTATCAATTTTGTAATTTCTAAATTTGTTTTTGTAGAAGGCAAATATGATGGTTCATATTTAAAAGAGTATGGAACAAAATTAGCATCAGTTTCAGGAACTTGGAGTTTGGTTATAGCACTTGTTATTTCAATAATTATCACAATATTACTTAACTTAAAGAGATTAAAGAGTGCTAGAGAAAGTGTTAACCAAGGAGCTATTGGTTCACTTCTTGCAGTAGTTAACGTATCTTCAGAAGTTGGATATGGTAACGTTATTCAATCACTTGCAGCATTTACTATACTTAAAAATGCATTACTTGGAGTTTCTAGTAACCCAATTATTTCAGAAGCAATATCAGTTAACGTACTAGCTGGTATTACAGGATCAGCTTCAGGTGGTATGTCAATAGCTTTAGGAGTTCTAGGAAAGACATACTTAGATGCAGCAATTCAACAAGGAATTAATCCACAAGTACTTCACAGAATTGCAGCTCTAGCAAGTGGTGGTTTTGACTCACTTCCTCACAATGGAGCAGTTATCACATTACTTAGTATCTGCGGATTAACTCATAAAGATTCTTATGCAGATGTAGGTATGTGTTCGGTTGTTATTCCTGTATTTACCCTTGTAATTGTAGTAATACTGGCAACTTTCGGGGTTGTATAGAAAAAATATATTTAATTTAAATTTAATAAAGTTTTCTCAAAGTGGACAAAGTTAATTTTATGATCCACTTTGAGATTGTTAAAAACCTTATGCAGATGCAGAGGGTTTTTTTATTCGTGCGCCCAGCATTGGCGCGTACTAATCGGTGAAAGTCCGATATGGGGGCCGATAGCGCCAACCATTAGCTTAATACAAGGGTGTCTACTGTTAGGTGGAATCTGAAGAAAGTCAGCAGAGGTGATATAACTACTGGAAAGAGTTTTAGCAAAATCGATTGTATGAATTTATAAGCAAAGTAATGTGCAATAGGATATAAAACACTGAATAATATAGTATATATTTATATATAATAAGGTATTAAAGAAAATTAAATAACATTATACAACAATAAAAAAAAAATCTAATTTTAATCAGAAGATTCAGAATATTATATATGTTTAATATATTTAGAGAGATAAAAGAACGTATGTATATAATTACCCCCAATATTATATTTCTATTAACTTTAAAAAAAGATTTAAAAGGTATTAGACCTGGTTTTGTAAACGATTAAATAAATCAAACTTGATACGTAAAAAAAATGTCAAAACTAGTGATGTTTATACCATTATTCGACTTTTTATTATAAAGAATTTTGTATAATTGAATTGTGCAAAATAAAATTAGAGTTAATTTTACTGGGAAGTACTACTTCTTGGTATAATTATAAAAATTTTTAAAAAGGGATGGAGGAATAATCGTATGGTAGGAGTAATAGCAATTATAGTTTCACTAGGTCTATTAATGTATCTCGCTTACAGAGGTATAACAGTTCTTGTTTTAGCACCGATTTTAGCTCTAGGTGCAGCCTTTATAGCTGGAGGAGCAGATGCTCATATAATGGCAACATACACAGAAACATTTATGAAAGCATTTGCAAACTATACTAAATCATATTTTCCAATTTTCTTATTAGGAGCAATATTTGGTAAGTTAATGGATGACTCTGGTTCAGCAAAAGCAATTTCCCATGCTATTGCTAAAAAGTTAGGTGGAGATAAAGCAATATTAGCAGTTATATTAGCTTGTAGTATCTTAACTTACGGTGGAGTTTCATTATTCGTTGTTGCATTCGCAGTATTCCCAATAGCAATGCAATTATTTAGAGAAGCAGATATACCAAAGAGATTAATACCTGGATCTATAGCAGCTGGAGCATTTACTTTCACAATGACAGCTCTTCCAGGAACACCACAAATACAAAATGCTATTCCAATGCCTTTCTTTGGAACAGACGCTTATGCAGCTCCAATATTAGGTATAGTTGCAGCAATATGTATGTTTGTCGGTGCTGTAATATGGTTAAATCATAGAGCTAAAAAAGCTAAGGCAGCAGGAGAAGGTTATGGAGATCATCCAAATGAAAAGATAACTGAGATTGATGAAAAAGATCTTCCATCACTTGGATTAGCTTTATTACCAATAATATTAGTTCTAGTTATAAACTTTATATTCTCTAAATTCGTTTTCGTAGCTGGTAAATATAATGGAGAATATTTAAAGGAGTATGGAACAAAATTAGCATCAGTTTCAGGAACTTGGAGTTTGGTTATAGCACTTGTTATTTCAATAATTGTTACAATAGTACTTAACTTAAAGAGATTAAAGAGTGCTAAAGAAAGTGTTAACCAAGGAGCTATCGGTTCACTTCTTGCAGTAGTTAACGTATCTTCAGAAGTTGGATATGGTAACGTTATTCAATCACTTGCAGCATTTACTATAATTAAAGAAGCATTACTTGGAATTTCTAGTAACCCAATTATTTCAGAAGCAGTATCAGTTAACGTATTAGCTGGTATTACAGGATCAGCTTCAGGTGGTATGTCAATAGCTTTAGGAGTTCTAGGAAAGACATACTTAGATGCAGCAATTCAACAAGGAATTAATCCACAAGTACTTCATAGAATTGCAGCTCTAGCAAGTGGTGGTTTTGACTCACTCCCTCACAACGGAGCAGTTATCACATTACTTAGTATCTGCGGATTAACTCATAAAGATTCTTATGCAGATGTAGGTATGTGTTCGGTTGTTATTCCTGTATTTACCCTTGTAATTGTAGTAATACTGGC
>JAYFRK010000169.1:0-1880 GCA_034925975.1 Clostridium sp. | reverse complement strand
TTTATTAGGATTTAAAATATTGCAAGATATTAAACACCCTTTTTCTACTAAAATTGGTGAAACACCAATTTTAGTAGATGAAGGGGATTCTTTATTTAATGTTGTAAATAGTTTAAAGAAAAAAGGTTTGATTAAAAATGAATTCCTATTTAAAATTTATATAAAGAAAAATAATCTTAATACAAACATTAGACCTGGTGAATACTATGTAGATAATAGTCAAACAATTAGAGGTTTCGTAGATATGTTAAACAAGGGGACTAAAGATGGAAGCTATGTTCAAGTTACTATTCCAGAAGGATATGAAATTGAGCAAATAGCAGCATTGTTAGATGCAAAAGGCATAATTACAAAAGAAGAATTTTTAGAAAGTTGCAAAAAATATAAAGTTCCGAGTTATGTTAAAGTTAGTAATAAGTTAAAGTATGCATTAGAAGGATATTTATTTCCAGACACCTATGAATTTAAAAAAGGAACTAAAGGTGAAGAGATAATAACTAGAATGTTAAAACAATTTGAAAATGTATTAAAAGATATAAATAAAAAAGACATAGATAATATTCATGAACTTATAACAGCAGCTTCTCTTATAGAAAAAGAAGCTAGAATTGATGAGGATAGACCTAAAATAGCATCAGTTCTCTATAATAGATTAAATAAAAATATGATGCTCCAAATGGATGCTTCTGTTTTATATGCTATTGGAAAGCATAAAAATAGAGTTACATATGAAGATCTTAAAGTTAAGTCTCCATATAATACTTATATTATAAAAGGATTACCGCCAGGACCAATCTGTAGTCCAGGAAAACCTTCAATAGCAGCAGCATTAAATCCTCTTAAAACAGATTACGTTTTTTATGTTTTAGAAGACAATAAAAAGCATTACTTTACTAATAACTATAAGGACTTTTTAAAAGCTAAAGAAAAATATAAGAATAGAGTAAAATAACTATATTTTCTTTAAAGGAAAGCTATTTTCAAAGTTTGGAGGAGTTTTAATGAGCGGAATAGCGCAAGACTATATAGTAGATTATATAAGAAATTTAATATGTGATGAAGTCGGAATTTTAAAAGATTTAGAAGATTTTGCCGATAGAGAACATGTGCCTATAGTACAAAAAGAAGTTGCAAATTATTTGAAATGTATGGTTACAATTCAAAAACCTAAGAAAATATTAGAATTGGGTACAGCAATAGGGTATTCAGCCATCCTCATGGAATTAGCTTCTAAAGGTCAATGCCATATAACTACCATAGAAAGAGATAAAAACATGATAGATATAGCTAAGCAAAATATAATTAAATCTGGGTTTGAGGATAAAATAACAGTAGTAGAAGGAGATTGTTTAGAGGTACTCCCTACAATTTCAGGTGAATATGATTTGATTTTTATGGATGCAGGGAAAGGTCATTATAATGATTTTCTTCCATATTGTTTGAAACTCTTAAAAAAGCAAGGTATAATAATTGCGGATAATGTTTTGTTTAGGGGAATGGTGGCTTCTAATGAGTTAGTCCAGAGAAGAAAAATTACAATAGTGAAAAGGATGAGGAGTTATTTAGAGATGGTTTCCAATGATAAAAATCTTATAACTTCTGTAATACCTATGGGAGATGGTATTGCCATTACAACAAGGAGGGATACTGATGATTAAACCAGAAATACTGGCACCTGCTGGAAATGTAGAAAAATTAATAACGGCTATAGATTTTGGAGCAGACGCTGTATATTTGGGTGGAAGCAAACTAAATCTAAGAGCATTAGCGGATAATTTTGATACTGAAGATTTGAAAAAAGGCATTAGTTATGCACATAATAGAAATAAAAAAGTATATGTTACAATAAATGTATTCCCACATAATGAAGATTTAATTGG
>JAYFRK010000024.1:0-2645 GCA_034925975.1 Clostridium sp. | reverse complement strand
ACCGAAAACATGTATAGATACTTTATTCCTTCATGAACAAACAATATTCTAAATTCACTAGGTTCTTTTAAAGAGTTACTATCAAGTTTAAATGGTACTCTTGGTATTTTTCTTCCCTGTTGCATTTCATGTGACTTATTTATAAAAAAGCTAACAAAACTCATAGCTTTTAAAATATTAGTTTTACCTGAGGCATTTGCTCCATACAAAACTCCAATATTTAAAGCTCTTTTTTCATTCTTACCATTTTCGTAAACTACAGTATTCTCTTCAATACGAAACGTATCCTTTGAAGCTACCATATTTAAGGTTACCTCTTCTTTTATTGATAGAAAATTCCTTACTGTAAATTCTAATAACATATAAGCCCTCCATTCTATCACATCATTTTATATCATTTATATTCTCCCACTAAGTATATTATAATCACTTTTTTGCAAAAAAGATACAAAATCAATATATAAATTTCTTAAAAATAGTAATTTAATTAAAAAAGACTATTGATATTAGAAAATTGTAGTGATATACTTAATTCATGGAAATAAAAATAAATAGTGCTCTATAGCATATTTATTTTTTATTTTTGCAAAAATAATTCATTTTTATTAAATACTTTACTTTAAATTATGCTTTACAAAAAATAAAAAAAGACAGCTGCAACTGTCCTTTTAGGAAACACTGACAGGTTTCCACTTCTAGTAAATATGTATATCTATTCAATTTTATCATAAATATTAGAAGATAACAATCCTCTGTCAGAGATTGGAGTAAATACAATGGGTAAAAATCAACACGTAGTTCCTCATAATGGTACTTGGGCTGTTCGAGGTGCTGGAAATAGTAGAGTAACATCCACTCACAGAACTCAAAGTGAAGCCATAAATGCTGCTAGATCCATATCTATAAATCAAGGCTCTGAAGTTGTAATTCACAGACCTAATGGACAAATTAGAGATAAAAATTCCTATGGAAATGACCCTTTTCCGCCAAGAGGCTAAATTTACAAACCATATTTAAATAAGGAGGATTTATTCTATGTATACAACAGGTGAAAAACCAGGTAAAGGAACTTATATATGTACAAAATGTGGACAAAAGGTAGTATTAGATGATAATACTGATACATTGCCACCTTGTCCAAAATGCAATAACACTACATTTCATAAATAATAATTCAAAACCACATGACAGGTATATTGTCATGTGGTTTAATAAAATGTATAATCAGTACTTTGAACTAATAATTCCCTGATCAGTTTTTTACCAACATCTCCACAATCTCTCTTTGTCTTATCTCCAACACCTTTGCTGTCCAACTTACATTCTGCTGTATAAATACTTTATTTCCATGAAAAGCATCTATTCTTTGTTTTAAATATCTTTCTTTTTTCTCTTCAAAGTCCAAGTTGCTTAACTTAGAATTTTTCTTCATACTAATTAATACTAAATTTGCTATTCTATGAGTCCAATAATTTCTTTCCTCATCAATAAAATCTTGAACCCATTTACTATCCTTATCTGGATTCTGCGGTAACACATGCTCTACACTTATGTTTTTATAGCCTGATAAATGCACAGTATTGTCTCCCATTAAATATTCTAATTTCAATAAAAGATATCTTCCAAACCTTCTTTTATATACTTCTCCATCTATTAATTGTTTGTAGAATTCTGTATCTATTTCAAACAAATCCTTGTCATTTAACATATTATCTAAATCTTTAAGGTCTGTTCTTTCAATAGCATTTAAAATTCTATTCATTGCTTCTATTCTATATGTAGGGCTCTGCTGGCATATCCAATCCCCTGCAAATTTGTATTCTAATTTCTTTAAAAATTCTAAAAGTCTTTGCATTTTAAACTTGCTATAGTAATACATTAATGGAGGTATCCAGTCTTCTGAAGGTAATCCTATTTTCATAATAGTTATTAAATTCTTATACTCATTACTTAAATGTAAGTTTTCTAAGTCAATTATTTCACTATATATTTCATCATACTTTATCAAAAGCTTAATAGTTTCTTTTCCCATTTCTAATTTGCTTTTTTTGTATATGTTCTTCTCAAACTCTTCTAACAAATTAGCTCTTGCTTTTTCTTTAACTAATATGGTTCTTATAAAAGCTAAGAATCTATCAAAGTCCTCACCATATTTTCCCTCTATTTCTTCCCAAATAGCTGCATATTTTTTAGCTTCATTCCGATCTTTTATTTTTCCTATATTAGAAGATTTAATTATATCTGCACTAGTTAGTGGTATTCCTCTATTATTTAATATAGTAAATAATCTAAAAGCATCTTCCGTGTTATCTGTGGAAACATATATAAATAGGGCATTATTAAGTAGGAAACCTGCAAATTCCTCTAA
This sequence comes from Clostridium sp., assembly GCA_034925975.1. Lineage (GTDB taxonomy): Bacteria > Bacillota > Clostridia > Clostridiales > Clostridiaceae > Clostridium_H. The sequence continues at coordinate 277 of JAYFRK010000024.1, read as the reverse complement.
GTTATCTTTTCCTTTTAATATATCTCTTATGGTTAAAATAGCCTTTGCCATATTTGATATAGAAATATTTTCTTCTAATGCTTTTTCATTTAACTCTTCTGATAAGGTTCCATCTTCACTTATAATAAAATCATTTATAAATTCTTCTACATTATCTCTTATTTCATAGGTTATTCTCTGTCTAGAAGGTATCTTTTTAAGCTTGTTCTCTTTCTGGTAGATCATATCCTGAAGTGTCATTTTATAATCTCTATCTGTAAGTATATCTCTCATTACA
>JAYFRK010000622.1:0-10393 GCA_034925975.1 Clostridium sp. | reverse complement strand
GATTACACATTCTTGGGTAGGAGGGCATAAAATATGGCTATTACAATCAACGATATCGCAAAGAAAGCTGGGGTGTCATCTGCAACAGTATCGAGAGTTTTAAATAACTCTGGATATGTAAAAGAAGAGACAAAACAAAAGATTTTAGAAATAATGAAAGACTTAAATTATTCACCAAATGCTGTTGCTAGAAGCTTGTCAAAAAATACAACCAATATAATTGGAGTGCTAGTTCCTGATATAAATAACCCGTTTTTTGGAGAGGTTATAAAAGGAATATCTATGATAGCTGATAGTGAAAACCTAAATATGCTTTTAGCAGATACAGATGAGAATATAGAAAAAGAATTTAAAGCATTAGAACTTTTGAAAGAACAAAGAATTAGGGGGATAATAATTACTCCTACCTCTGATAAAAATCAATTTAATGCTGATTATTTAAATGCCTTAGAAAATTTAGGAATACCTATTGTTTTAATAGATAGAGATGTTAAATATTCAAATTTTGATGGAGTTTTTTTGGATAATATTAACGGAGCCTTTGAAGCTACCGAAGCCTTAATAAAAGAAGGTCATAAGAAAATTGCAATAATTGCTGGCCCAACTACATCAAAACCTGGCAGAGATAGGGTTAGAGGTTATGAAAAGGCCATGGCAATGAACAGATTAAATATAGATGAAAATTACATTTTTTATGGAGATTTTAAGCTAGAGAGTGGTTATAACATAACAAAAGAAATTATGAAAATGAAAGACAGACCAACTGCTATATTTACTTGTAATAATATGATGACCTTAGGTTGTATTAAGGCGCTGTATGAAGAAAATACAATAATACCTGAAGATATAGCAATTATAGGATTTGATGAAATAGAAATGTTAAATGTATTAGGGATAAAGGTAAGTGTTGTTTCTAGGCCCACAACAGAAATGGGAAAGGTTGCAATGACTATATTATCTGAAAGATTGAAAAATAACGATGATCCTCATACAAAAAGGATAATATTATCACCTAAATTAATATTAAAAGGATCAGAAAAATTAGTTCGAAATAATAAATAAATTATTTTGAATTTATTTTGATGAAATATGTATGCGGTTACATAAATAAGGAGGGATAGGTATGAAAAATAATACGATCACTGTAATGGGGAGCTTTGTAGTAGATTTAATGGCTAGAACACCTCATTTACCTGTAAAGGGAGAAACTGTAAAAGGATCTACATTTAAAATTGGACCTGGAGGAAAAGGGTCAAATCAAGGGGTAGCTGCTAAAAGAGCTGGAGCTAATGTAGTTATGATATCTAAAATAGGAATGGATGAATTCGGAGATATAGCTATAAAAAGCTTTGAAAAAGAAGGAATTGATACAAAATATATATTCAAAGATGATACAAACCCTACAGGGGCAGCTTTAATAATGGTGGATGAAAATACAAGTGAAAACGAAATAGTAGTTACTCTAGGAGCGTGCAATAACATTACTTCTAGTGATATTGAGTCTGTAAGAGAATCCATAGAAGACTCTAAAGTATTTTTAACTCAATTAGAAACTAATGTAGATGCAGTGGAAAAAGCAGTAGATATAGCTTATAAAAGTGATGTAAAGGTTATATTAAATCCTGCACCAGTTCAAGAGATACCAGATGAAATAATGAAGAAAGTCTACATTTTAACACCTAATGAAGTTGAAGCATCTATATTATCTGGAATTCAGGTTAATGATGTAGAAGATGCTAAAAAAGCCGCAAAGGTTCTAATGGATAAAGGTGCAAAAAACGTTATTATAACTTTAGGAAGCAAAGGAGCTCTAGTTGTAACTGAAGAAAAGACTGAGTTTATAGAAAGTATAAAAGTAAATGCTGTAGATACTACCGGGGCGGGAGATGCTTATAATGGAGGATTGGTTACTGCTCTAGCAGAAGAAAAAAATATATTTGAAGCTGCAAAGTTTGCTAATGCAGTAGCAGCTCTATCAGTTACTAAAATAGGAACAGCACCAGCAATGCCTTATAGAGAAGAAATAAATAGTTTACTATTAAACCAATAGTACAGAAACTTAAATAAATTTGGAGGGATATATATGTTAAAGTCAGGAATATTAAATCCACAAATTGCCAATGTGTTAGCTAGTACAGGTCATAAGGATATGCTTGTTGTAAGTGATGCAGGGCTACCTATGCCATTAGGAGTAGAAAGAATAGATCTTGCGTGGAAAGCCAATGAACCGAGATATTTAGATGTTTTAGAGGAAATATTAAAGCACATAGTTGTAGAAAAAGCTATTCTAGCTAATGAATTAAAGACTGTGAGTCCTGAAATGCATGAAAAAATATTAGAAACACTACCTAAAGATATTGAAATTGAATATGTTGAGCACGTTGAATTAAAAGAAAAAACAAAATCAGCAAGAGCAATAATAAGAACAGGTGAGTTCACACCTTACCCAAGTATAATATTAGTTGCTGGATGCGCTTATTAGTAATTTACTGATAGCATGAAAGATGGTGATATAAAGTGATAGATAACAAAGTGATTTTAAAACTTGAGAATATTGTTAAGGTATTTCCAGGTGTTAAAGCTCTTGATAACGTCCAGTTGGAAGTGTTAAAAGGGGAAGTACATGCACTTTGTGGAGAGAATGGAGCAGGAAAATCTACTTTAATGAAGATAATATCTGGAGCTCAGGAGTATACTTCAGGGAAGCTTTATTTTGAAGGAAATGAAGTGAAATTTTCCTCTACAAAACAAGCTCAAGACATGGGAATATCCATGATATATCAAGAATTTAACTTGATTCCTTATTTGAGTATAGCAGAGAATTTATATTTAGGTAGACAGCCCTTAAATAAATTTGGGCTTGTAGACTGGCGTAAATTGTACGAAGATTCAAAAAAGTTACTGGAAAGAGTTGGTCTTAATAGTGACCCTAAAACATTAGTAAAGGATATCACTGTTGCTGAAGCACAAATGGTTGAAATAGCAAAATGCTTATCACTAAATTCTAAGGTAATAATTATGGACGAGCCAACGGCTGCCTTGTTAGATGAAGAAATACAAAAGCTATTTAATATAATAAGAAGTTTAACAGAAAGTGGGATTTCCATAATTTATATATCCCATAGATTAGAGGAAATATTTGAACTAACTGATAGAATAACAGTTTTTAGGGATGGCAAATACATACAAACTATGAATACAAGTGATACAGACTATGATGAATTAGTAGGGCTAATGGTTGGTAAAGATGTTACTGATTTATATCCAGAGAGAAAGTTTAATGGTAAAGAGGTAATTCTTCAGGCAAAAAATATTACTGCAAAGCAGGTAAATGGAGTTAGTTTTGACTTGAATAAGGGAGAGATACTAGGAATATATGGACTTCTAGGATCAGGAACTATTCAATTATCTAAAGCTCTATTTGGATGCTATGGAAATATTGATGGAGAAGTATATATTGATGGAATTAAGATAAATATTAATAAACCTTTGGATGCGATAAACCATGGAATATCATTAGTTCCAGATGATAGAAAAAATGAAGGGTTAGTATTAATAAGAAGTGTTAAGGAAAATGTCTCTTTAGCATCATTAGATAAAATTAAAAAAAATAATTTACTAAATAGTACACTAGAAAAGAATTTAGTTGATAGAGAAATTAGTAAGTTAGGCATTAAAGTACCTTCAGAAAATCAATTAGTTTTAAATTTAAGTGGTGGAAATCAGCAAAAGGTCGTATTTGCAAAAATGCTAGAAACTAAACCTAAAGTATTAATTCTTGATGAACCTACAAGAGGTGTTGATGTAGGTGCTAAAGCGGAAATATACAACATTATGGATGAGCTTACTAAGAGCGGAATAAGTGTAATTCTTGTTTCTTCAGATTTGCCAGAACTAATTGGAATGAGCGACAGAGTTGTCATAATGAAAGAAGGTAAAATTGTTAAAGAATTAAGTAAATCTGAGGCGACTCAAGAAAGTGTGTTAGCTTATGCAGCGGGAGGGGTTAAAGAATGAAGAAATTTACTAATTTGATTACTAAATACAGAACTTTTGCGGTATTAGTTTTAATATTAATAGTTGCTACATTCTTGTCAGATGCATTTTTAACAGTAGATAATTTGTTAAATGTTATTAGACAAGTTGCTATCATTGCAATAGTTGGAGCTGGAATGACGTTTGTTATATTAACTGGAGGAATTGACTTATCTGTTGGTTCTATATTAGCACTTTCAGGAGCTATATCTGCTTCAGTTTTAATAAAATCAAATTCAGTATTTGCAGCAATTGTTGTTGCACTAGTTATTGGTACAGCTTTTGGACTATTTAATGGTCTATTTATAACTAGGGGAGGTATACCGCCTTTTATTGTAACCTTAGCTACAATGGTATTGGTGAGAGGATGCGTTTTAGTATTTACAAATGGATCACCTATAGCAGTAAAAGATAAGGCATATAAATTTATTGGTAAAGGGTATATTGCTGGACTTCCATTTCCTATCGTAATTTTAATTTTAGTATTTTTATTGAGTTATTTCATACTTAAATACACAAAATTTGGACGTAGTGTATTTAGCATTGGTGGAAATAGAGAAGCTACTAGATTGTCAGGAATAAATGTAAAAAGAACAGAAACATGGGTTTATACAATAAGTGGTTTATTAGCCGGTTTAACAGGAGTAATTCTAACTTCTAGACTAGGATCTGCTCAACCTACAGCAGGATCTGGATATGAGCTGGATGCAATTGCAGCTGTAATTCTAGGTGGGACAAGTCTCTCTGGAGGACAAGGAGCAATTTTACCTACAGTTATAGGAGCGTTAATTCTAGGGGTATTAGATAACATATTAACATTAATGAATGTTAATCCTTTTGCAGCTAACATTGTTAAAGGAGTAGTTATCTTACTTGCTGTATTGGCTGATAGTAAATTTAAAAACTTATCAAATAAAGTTGATGTAAATTAGTTAATAGCCTCAAACTATTGAGGTTAATATAAAAGGAGGTTTTTGAGAATGAAAAAACTTGTAAAATTATTTTCTATTATTATGACAATACTTATGGTAGGCACAATTGTTGGATGTTCAAATGGTGAAAAAAGCAAAGATAATAAAGAAGCTGGAAAAGATCCTAAAAAGAAAATTGTTATTGGTCTTTCAATGAACACATTAAACAACCCTTTCTTCGTTGATGTTAAAAAAGGAGCTGAAAAGGGAGCACAAGAAAATAACGTGGAATTAATAGTTACAGATGCTCAAAACCAATCAAATAAACAATTAACTGATGTTGAAAACTTAATTCAGAAAAAGCCTGATTTATTAATAATTGATCCATGCGATAGTGATGCTATTGTATCTGCTATTGAAGAAGCAAATGATAACAAAATACCTGTAATCACAATTGACAGAGCAGCAAAAGGTGGAGAAGTTGTATCACATATCGGATTTAATGCTATTCATTCAGGTAATATAGCTGGAGAATTCTTAGGAAAAGCATTAAATGGAAAAGGTAAAGTAGTAGAGATAATGGGAATTATGGGAACTAACGTAGCTCAAGACAGAAGTAAAGGTTTTAATGAAGCAATATCAAAATTCAAAGATATTAAAGTGGTTGCAAAACAAACTGCTAACTTTGATAGAGCAGAAGCTATGAAGGTTATGGAAAATATATTACAAGCTAATCATGAAATAGACGGAGTTTATGCTGCAAATGATGAAATGGCTTTAGGTGCTTTAGAAGCTATAGAAGCAGCAGGAAGACTAGACAAAATAACACTTATTGGATGTGATGCAATAGATCCAGCAGTAGCTGCAATAAAAGCTGGAAAACAAGAAGCAACAATTGCTGAACCACCATTCTTCCTTGGAAAAAATGCTGTATTAACTGCAATAAAAGTGCTAAACGGGGAAAAGGTTGAAAAATCAGTAATACTTGATTCTACACTTGTAACAAAAGACAATGTAAATAATGTAAAGACTAAAGAATAATATCATTGTTACAATAAAAAGAAATGGGGTTAATAACATATGAAAATTCAAGAATACATTGATCATACACTACTAAAACCAGAAGCTAGATTAGATGAAATTATAAAGATGTGTAATGAAGCTAAAGAATATAAATTTGCATCAGTTTGTGTTAATCCTTATTATGCATCTGTTGTAAGTAATGAGCTAAAAGATAGTGGAGTTAAAACTTGTGTAGTTATAGGTTTTCCTCTAGGAGCAAATACTAAGAATGTAAAAGCTTTTGAAGCGGAAGAAGCTGTAAAAAATGGAGCTGAAGAAGTGGACATGGTTATAAATATAGGAGCTCTAAAGGATAAGAAATATGACTATGTAAAAGAAGATATTGAAGCTGTAGTAAATGCTGTTAAAGGTAAAGCACATGTAAAAGTAATTATAGAGTGTTGTTTACTTACAGACGAGGAAAAAGTTATAGCTTGTGAAATATCGAAAGAAGCAGGAGCTGACTTTGTTAAGACTTCTACAGGTTTCAGCACAGGTGGTGCAGTAGCAGACGATGTAGAGTTGATGAGAAAAACAGTTGGAGGACATATGGGAGTAAAGGCATCAGGTGGAATAAGAGACTACAAGACAGCTAAAGCTATGCTAGAAGCAGGTGCTAATAGAATAGGAGCTAGCGCAGGCATACAAATTTATAATGAGTCAATTAAAGATAATTAATTTTGCCTTTAAGATAAGTTGTTTTTCCTATTGAAAATTGTTTTATAATATATAAATAAAGCCCTTACCTTTATTTAAGAAGGTAAGGGCTTTATTTATATTACTTTAACAAGTTTAAAATAAGGAGATAAATAATAATACTTTCATTGTAGAAAATGCTTAATTTAACCTAAAAATCAGGTAAATTCATATATAAATTCCTTAATATTTGATGTAAAATTATAATGTAAGTGAAATTTTTAACTAAGTTTTATGATATATAATTTTTAGAAAATGCGGGGGAGATGTATGGTAACTTTAAGTGTATGTGTTGGAAGTGCTTGTCATATTAAGGGATCTTCTAAGATAATAGAATTATTTCAAAGGCTTATAGAAATAAATAATATAAAGAATGAAGTAGAGTTAAAAGGGTCATTTTGTCTAGGAGAATGTACAGAGGGAGTTGCTGTAAGAATAGATAAGGATGACACAGTTTACTCTATAAGCGAAAGTAATATAGAAGAATTTTTTAAAGTACAGATATTAGGGAGGATCTCTTAAATGAGTTACATGAATTTTTCTACAGCAAACTGTAAAAATTGTTATAAGTGTTTAAGAAGTTGTCCTGTAAAAGCTATAAAATTTAAAAATGAGCAGGCTGAAATTGCAGAAGATAGATGTATTGCATGCAGCCATTGCTTAGTGATATGTCCTCAGAATGCAAGAGAAATAGTAAGTGACTTAGAAAAAGTTAAGATAGCTATAAGTTCTGGTAAAAGAGTAATAGCTACTATTGCACCTTCTTTTGCTGGATTTTTTGATATGAATCCTGGTAAATTTGTTTCTCTTTTAAAAAAATTTGGATTTTCTTCAGTAGAAGAGACTGCACTAGGTGCTGACCTAGTTTCAAATTTATATAAGAATTATATTGAACAAAATTTTAGTTCTAATTATATCACTACTGCATGCCCTTCTGCTAATTATTTAGTAGAAAAGTATTATCCATCTTTAATAAAATATTTAATTCCAGTGGTATCTCCTATGGTTGCCCATGGTAAAATTCTTAGAGATGTATATGGAGAGGATAGTTTTATCGTGTTTATAGGTCCATGTCTTGGAAAAAAGGTAGAGTCTGAAAGTTTTTCAAACAAAGGAGCAATAGATGCAGTATTAACTTTTGAGGAAATATATGAATGGATAGAAGAGAATGCTATAGAAATTGATAAGCTGGAAGATACAAATTTCGATAAAAACTCTTTTATAGGAGGAAGAGGATATGCACTATCTGGAGGAATAGTTGACACTGTAAAAAATACTTTGGATGAAAAGTCTCTAGAAGTAATATCTGTAAGCGGAACTGAAGAGTGCATTGAGTTACTTGAAAGTATAAAAAATGGAGAAATAGAAAATGCATTTATAGAAATGAGCATTTGTAGAGGAAGCTGTATAGGCGGACCTGGTATGGTTAAAAATGAAAATAGATATTTTAAAAAGTCATTAAGAGTAAGAAAGTATATGAAAAATGCTAGAGATTCAATGGATAATGAGCAAATTTACAGTGGAGAATGGAATTTTAAAAATTTTGCAAGACAGTTTATAGATAAGAGTATATCTAAGTTAGATGTTAGTGAAAGTGAATTAGATATGATAATGAAGGAAATGGGCAAGCATAGTAAAGAAGATGAGTTGAATTGCGGAGTGTGCGGATATAATACCTGCATAGAGAAGGCTAAAGCTATATATGAAGGTATGGCGGAAAGCACTATGTGCCTCCACTATATGAGGAGTAAGGCTGAAAATCTAAGAAATGTAATATTTGAAAATACAATAAACTGTATGATACTTTTAGATGAAAATATGAATGTAGTTGACATAAATCCAGCAGTAGAAAGAGCATTTATGATTAGAAGAGAAAATATAATAGACAAGCCTATATCATTACTTATGGATGATAAAGACTTTAAAAATATTGTAGAAGACAGAAGTAAGATAATAAATAAGAAAATAAGTTGTCCGAGCTACAATTTAGAATTCGTAGCAAATGCTGTGTATTTGAAAGAACAAAATATAGTAGTTATAGCTATGGTGAATATAACCGAGGAAGAAAAAAGTAAAAAGGAACTTATGAAACTTAAAGAAAATACATTAAATGCTGCTCAAGAAGTAATAGACAAGCAAATGATGGTAGCTCAAGAAATAGCTAGTTTACTAGGGGAGACAACGGCGGAGACAAAGATTACCTTAACAAAGTTAAAGAAGATAGTTGAAGGAGAAAATGGCATAATTTAAGGAGGTAGTTTTATGGGCTATTTTATAGATGTATCATATGGTACTTTAACAAAATACGGTGAAGAGCTGCCTGGGGATATGGTAAACATTTCAAGACCTTCTGATTATACTGTAATAGTTATGGCAGATGGATTGGGGAGTGGAGTTAAGGCAAACATATTATCTACATTAACATCAAAGATTGCAGGCACAATGCTAAAAAAAGGTGCAGATATATACGAAACAGTAGATACTATTGCTAAAACTCTTCCAGTTTGTAAGGTTAGAAATATTGCTTATTCCACATTTACTATTCTGAAGATATATGATGATGGAAGAACATATATAACTGAATACGATAATCCTCCAACCTTTATTATGCCCAATAAACAAAGTGTAGAATTAGAAGAAAATGAATTAGTGATAAATGAGAGAACTATAAAAGAAAGATATTTAAAATTAGATGATGGGGATACACTTGTAGTAGCTAGTGATGGTGTTATACATGCAGGTTTAGGTAATATTTTAAACTTGGGCTGGCAGTGGGATGATGTTAATAATTATTTAAAAAAGGTATGTTCTAGAACTAAAAGTGCAAAAATAGTAGCAGATGATTTATTGGAAAGCTGTTGGGATTTGTATAACGGCAAGCCTGGAGATGACACAACTGTTATAGCAGTGAAAGTAAGAAAGCCAAGCTATGTTAATTTATTTGCTGGTCCACCTAATGATAGAAATAATGATTCCCATGTAATTAAAGAATTTATAAAAAGTAATGGTAAAAAAATTATATGTGGAGGTACTGCAGCTAATATTGCGGAAAGAGAACTTAAGAGAAAGCTGAATGTAAGCTTAGAATATTTTAGTGAAGATATACCTCCTACAGCATCTATGGAAGGGATAGATCTTATAACAGAGGGGGTATTAACTTTAAGCAAAGTTATAGAAAAAATTAGAGCTTACATGGAACCTGTAAATACTTCATTAGAAAAAGTAGATTTTGGAGAAATGGATGGAGCTAGTCAACTATTTGAAATTTTAATTGAAGACTGCACACACCTTAATTTATGGGTAGGTATGGCAATAAATCCTGCACATCAAAATCCTAATTTTCCATCTCATTTAAGCATAAAATTAAAGCTTTTAGAGGAAATATGCGATCTTATGAAGAGATTGGGAAAAGAAGTTAATATAAAATATGTTTAATGATAAGGGGCTATCGCATTAAGAAATTTACATACAATATACTGTCTTGCAAGTTTTAAGTTAATACAATATATTGTAGTATTTATTCTTAGTGTGACAGCCCCTTATTCTGCTAAGATTTAAAAATATAATATGCTATATTTCATTCTTTGTATATTTTGTATGAAGTAATTTATGAGCTAATTCACTATTAGGCTTTCCAAGGAAATTCTTATAGATTTCTATTATAGCTGGATTTTCATGAGATTTTCTTA
>JAYFRK010000434.1:0-2256 GCA_034925975.1 Clostridium sp. | reverse complement strand
TAAAACATTAGTTTATAATGCTCCAAAACAAAAGCCTGTAGAAGGACTAGAAGAAGATAAAAATCTCCGTATAAAATCCCTCGAAGTAAGAAAAGATAATTCTATATTAGAATTAGAGAAGGTGACACTATGGCAAATGGATACATAAGAAAACGTAATAAAAAATACTCACCTGTTATTCAACTTGATCGTGATCCTGATACAGGGAAAATAAAACAAAAAAGTTTAGGTAGCTTCAAAACTAAAAAAGAAGCAGAAATAGTCTTGAATGACGCTTTAGTAAAGTTAAACAATAATACTTTTGTTATTCCTGAAAAGCTATTATTAAAAGATTTTCTAATGACTTGGCTTGATACATATGCAATAAATCTATCCCCTACTACTTATGTTGGTTATAAGCAAATAATATGTAACCACCTAATTCCTGAGCTTGGTAACATAGAGCTTCAGAAGCTTCATCCAATAAAAATACAACAATACTACAATTCTAAATCTAAGAATCTTAAGGGCAAAACCTTACTTCAGCACCATAGAGTACTTAGGAAAGCGCTAAATTATGCTTGGAAAATGCAGCTCTTAAGTAAAAATCCGGCTGACCTTGTAGATGCTCCAAAAGTAAAAAAATTTGAAGCTACAGTTCTTGAACCTAAAGATGTTAAACGACTTTTAAATGCAGTTAAAAATACACGATTTGAAGTTCCAACTAATCTTGCTCTTTCTCTTGGACTAAGACTTGGAGAAATTTTAGGCTTAAGGTGGAGTGATGTAGACTTTCAAAATGAAACTATAACTATAGAACAAACATTAGTTAGAGCAGGAACTACACTCATATTTAAAGATCCTAAAACAGAAGGAAGTAAAAGAGTAATTTCATCTCCAATAGAGCTTTTAAATCTTCTAAAAGATCATAAAATAAAGCAAATGGAACTTCAAATTCGTTCTGGTGGTGAATATATAAATAAACACAATTTAGTATGCACAAAAGATAACGGAGATACACTTAATACCTCCTCTTTTTCACATGCCTTTGGTGACTTTATAAAGAAACTTGATATACCTCATGTAAGATTTCATGACCTTAGACATACTAATGCAACCCTAATGCTTTTATCTGGAACCCCCGCTAAAGTTGCCTCCTCAAGACTTGGCCACAGCACTATCAATATAACACTAGATTTATATTCTCATGTTCTAAAGGATATGAATAAGGATGCTGCAGAGAGGTTAAATGAGGTTATATATAAATAATTTTACTCATCCATACTTTTTAATATGGATGAGTAATTTTTCATTTTGTGTGTTTTTAATTCATATAATATCAAATCATTCTTTTACATTGCCTGCTACTACCATGTCCATAGTAGTACTATAATAGTCTGAATACCCCTGTTCAAAATCATCTATTAAATTATAAAATTGTACAATTTGAGATCTTTTCATTAAATCATAGAATAATTTAACATCATTCTTTTGTCCAAATTTAACTTTTCCTTTTATAATTCTTTTAGCACTATACGTAAAAAATAAATTTTCTTTTGCCCTAGATGCAGCAACAAAAAAATTGCATAATTCTTCAGTAGGCTTTTCTTTTATACCCCAAAACGCTGAACCTTCGACCCCTAATAGTATTACTGTATTAAATTCCAATCCTTTACTTTTATGTATTGACATTATAGGTATAGTATATTCTCCTTTAAATCTTTCTATAGCATTATTCCAATTTTTATTAACATTATAGTTTTCCCAAAATAGATTCAAGAAATTCTCTATAGTCTTATCTATATAGTTTCCCTTCTTATACTGAATATATAAAGATTTTAAATGTTGTATTCCTAAATAACTTATTATACTATTAATTATTTCTTCAAGCTCTTCTTTTGTTCTCACTTTACATAAGCCATCATTAAGTTTTCTTAAATATCCTGATATATTTTTTTCTAAAGAATTAATTTTTTCACTTTTTGTATAAGCGCTATATCCATTAATCTTTTTTAATAGATTTACTATAAATACCCACTCATCAGGACTAGACTTAGCTACAGCTAACTTTATTATAGACAAAATTATTTTAACTATATCTTCTCTTAATAAATCTTGATAAGTGTTTTCCACTCTTGCTTCTATATTTACTTCTGATAACTTATTAATTAATCTATTGCAGTAATGATCAGATAAATTTCTTGTAAGTATACATATTTCCTTTTTATTTATCATTTTTTCTTTAATCATCATTTCTATTTTTTTACATAAAAATTC
>JAYFRK010000060.1:0-17382 GCA_034925975.1 Clostridium sp. | reverse complement strand
CTAGTTTATTTCCTACCATAAGCATTCCTATTTCTTCTTTTGTAGTATTTTTTGTATCTACTATCCCTGTTACTTTTCCGTTATATAGCACCACTACCCTATCACATAGTTCGATTAAAACATCCAAATCCTCGCCTATATACATTACTGAATTACCTTTTTCTTTTTCTTCATTTATAAGGTCATATATTGTGTAACATGTGTTTATATCTAAACCTCTAACAGGATAAGCCATAATCAGCAGCTTAGGATATAAACTTAACTCTCTTCCTAATAATATTTTTTGAATGTTTCCTCCAGATAAATATTTTATTGGATAGTTTATATTAGGAGTCTTTATTTCAAGCTTTTTAACCATTTCCTCAGCTTTCTTTTCAACAGGTTTTCTATCTATAAATAAGCCTTTTTGACTTTGATATCCTTTTAAAAGAAGGTTATCTACCATGTCCATACTTCCTACTAGTCCCATTCCAAGTCTATCCTCAGGTATAAAACTCATGCTTATTCCTTTAGTTATGATTTCTCTAGCAGTTTTTCCAACAATGTTTTCACCTTCAAAAATAATTTCTCCACTTTCAACTTTTTGAATCCCAGCTATAGCCTCACATAATTCCTTTTGTCCACTTCCTGCTATTCCAGCTATTCCTATAACTTCGCCAGAGTGAACATTAAAGCTAACATTCTTTAGCACTTCAATTTTTTCTTCATTTAAAACTTTTAAACTATTTACTTCTAAAATCTTATCTCCCATATTAGAATCTACTTTCCTTATAGATAGGTCTACCGAGCGCCCTACCATAAGCTCTGTAAGTTCTTTAGGAGTACAATCACTTTTATTTACTGTCTTTACAGTTTCCCCTTTTCTGAGTATTGTAATTTTATCTGACATAGCCATAACTTCATCCATCTTATGGGTAATAAATATTACAGCACAGCCTTGACTTTTCATCTTTTCCATTATCTTAAACAATTTTTCACTCTCTTGCGGAGTAAATACCGCTGTAGGCTCATCTAATATGAGTATATTTGCCCCTCTATAAATAACTTTTAATATTTCTAAGTTTTGCTTTTCTCCTACAGACATTTCGTATACATTTTTATCTAAATTAACCTCTAACCCGAATTTATCAACTATATCTTTTATCTTTTTAATGTTTTTCTTTTTATCTAAGAATAGCTTACCCTTTTGACCAAGCATTATATTTTCTACAGCAGTCATAGTTTCTACTAATTTAAAATGCTGGTAAATCATACCTACTCCTGAAGCTATAGCATCCTTTGGAGAGGTAAACTTTTTTTCAACGCCATGTATAAAAATAGAACCGCTATCTGGGGTATAAACCCCTGATAGCATGTTCATAAGTGTGCTCTTTCCAGCACCATTTTCCCCTAGAAGTGCATGAACTTCTCCCCCATGCACTTCTAAATTTATATTATTGTTTGCTATTACACTTCCAAAACACTTGGTTATATTTTTCATTTGTATATATGGAATTTTATTTTCCGGCATTTTGAACACCCTCTACAAACCAATCAAATTTTAATAATTCTTGATCTGACATTACTTTGTCTTTGGCTACTTTTTCTGTTCCCTTATTATCTTTAATAGGTCCTACAAATATCTTATTTTTGCCTGAAATTATATCTTCTTTTGCTTGTTTAACTTTTTCTTCTGCTCCAGCAGGTGCATTTTTAGTAAGTGGTGCTAAATCAACAATTCCTGCCTCTAATCCCTTCCAGTAGCTTTCACTCTTCCAAGTTCCATCCATTATAGCCTTTATTTGTTCTACATAGTAAGGTCCCCAATTCCAAACTGCTGATGTCATATAAGCTTTTGGTGCTTTGCTTTCCATGTTAGTATTGTATCCTATAGAGAAAGCTCCCTTTTCTTCAGCTGCTTGTTGTGGGCCTGCTGTATCTTGGTGTTGAGCAATTACATCTGCACCTTCATCTAAAAGGGCTTTAGCTGCTTCTTTTTCTTTAGCTGGGTCATACCAAGTATTAGTCCATTTTACTTTAACTACAGCTTTAGGATTTACAGAACGAACTCCTAATGTGAAAGCATTTATTCCTCTTACAACTTCTGGTATTTCAAAAGCACCTACATATCCAATTGTATTTGATTTTGTTTTCATTCCAGCAATTATACCAGATAAATATCTTGCTTGATACATTCTTCCAAAATAATTTGACATATTTTCAGCTGTTTTGTATCCTGAGCAGTGCATAAACTTAACGTCTGGATGTTCTTTTGCTGCTTTTTCCATTCCATCCATAAAGCCAAAACTTGTTCCTACTATAACGTTAGCTCCTTGATCAATCATGCTTTCAATAACATTTTGAACTTCAGCATCATCTTCCTTTACAGACTCTTTAATTATAGATGGTTGAAGACCTAATTCTTTTTCCATATATAATCTTCCTTGATCATGAGCGTAAGTATAACCTCCATCTCCAACAGGTCCAACATATAGAAAACCAACTTTAATATCCTTATTTGTTAACTTCTTTCCAGCCTCTTTACTATTGCCATTAGCTTCTGTCTTATTTGTTGATGCTTCTTTTGAACCCTCAGATCCACATCCTGTCAATAATGCTCCTAATGAAAATACTAAAATTAATAATAATGCAGTTATTTTTTTCATAACTTTTCCCCCTTTGTTCTTAAAAAATTTATATTAGTTTTTAAAAATAATGTTCCCATTGTTCATTGACTCTACAATAGCTAAAGATTCTAGCTGAATTTCTTTGTCTTCTATAACTTTTCTTCCATTTTGGAATCCCTTTTCAATAACTATCCCTACACCTGATACCTCTGCCCCAGCTTGTTTAACTATATCTATTAATGCTGAAGCTGCATTTGCATTTGCTAAAAAATCATCTATTATTAAAACTTTATCATTAGAATTTATGTATTTCTTAGATACTCTAACTATATAAGACTTGTTTTTTGTAAATGAATATACTTCTGCTTCATAGTTATCTTTATCCATATTACTTCCTTCATGTTTTTTTGCAAAAACCACAGGCACATTAAAATACTGAGCAGTTATACATGCTATGCCTATACCTGAAGCTTCTATAGTAAGTATTTTAGTTACTTCTTTGTTTCTAAATCTATTTTTAAATTCTTTTCCAATTTCATTAAATAGTTCTACATCTATCTGATGATTTAAAAAACTATCTACTTTTAAAACATCTTCTCCTAAAACCTTACCTTCTCTTAAAATCTTATTTTTTAATAATTCCATGAAGTAATCCATCTCCCATTTCGTTTTTTATTAAAAAGTCATCTACATTTTGTTTTACTTATGTGATTTTATAGAATAAAGCAAAAACTCCCTAGGATTAACTAGGGAGTTTATATACTATAATTTTTAATATAGACTAAAAGAAATTATATAAATGCAAAATAAAGTTATTAAAACCACAAAAATTATTAAGCATTCATACAGTCTATAAGCAAATATAATTGCAATATAAACACCCGTAGTCAAACAGTTCAAGGCCGTTTGGTAGAAACGTTTGGACCATATTTCCAAACATATACGGATACACGAACATTATTTAATTTTTATTCATAAATATTCGACACATCTATTTATATTTTATATGATAAACGAAACTCGTCCAAAAAGCAATACTAAATTTAAAAGCCATAGCAATATTTTACTTGCTACGGCTTTTTATTATCTATTATGATAAATTAACAACAAAATTTCAAAGAAAGTTCTAGTTTTTATTGATGAATTTATTATATATTATTTTCTATTTCATATTTTTTATTGTTCGTAATATTAACATTGTTGTAGACTTCCAAGTTAAGTTCATTTTCTGAGTTAGCCATTATAATTGTTGCTGCAGCATCTCCAGTAATGTTTACAACTGTTCTAAACATATCTACCAATCTATCAACACTTAATACCAATGCTATTCCTTCTAAAGGAAGTCCAACTTGTTGAAGTACCATAGAAAGCATTACAATACCAGCTCCAGGTACACCTGCTGTGCCGACAGATGCTAAAGTAGCTGTTATTACTACTGTTAGCATTTGATAGATAGTAAGGTTTACTCCTACCAGTTGTGCTATAAATATAGTTGCTACACCCTGCATTATAGCTGTTCCATCCATATTAACAGTAGCGCCTAATGGTATTGTAAAGCTTGCAATAGATTTAGATGCTCCTAGTTTTTCTTCACAAGCTTCAAGATTTACTGGAATTGTTGCATTACTACTTGATGTACTAAAAGCAACTACCATTACAGGCCAAAACTTTTTGAAGAATTTAATAGGATTAACTCGTCCTAATCCTCTCAAAGCAAGTCCGTATACTAATGTAATTTGCAGAAATAAGGCTACTAAAACTGTAATAAAGTATTTTAATAGTGGTAATAAAGCGCTTGCTCCTTGAAAAATTATAACCTTTGATATAAGTGCAAATACTCCTATAGGTGCAGTAACCATGATAATACCTATAATCTTTAATAATACTTCATTTATTTGTGAAATTATATCTAAAAGGAATTTAGTTTTTTCTCCTAATAGAGTAATACACATTCCAAATAAAATTGAAAATGTAATTATTTGAAGCATATCTCCTTTAACCATTGCTTCAATAGGATTTGTAGGTATCATATTAACAAAAATATCCATTATAAAAGGTGGTTTTGTGCTTTTAACATTTTGTACAGCAGTAGATAAGCTTAGTCCTGTCCCTAAACCAGGCTTTGAAATATTGGCTACTAACATAGCTAATGCTACTGCTAAAGCTGTTGTTAGCATATAGTATGCAATCGTCTTTACACCTACTCTTCCAAGTTTCTTAACATCTCCAATACTAGCAACTCCACATATTAAAGAGCATAGTACTAAAGGTACAACTATCATCTTTATAGCTCTTAAGAACATATCTCCCAGTGGAGATAATACCCACTTACTTAAATTATTATTAATTCCTGTTGAAAAAAACATATTAGCTATTATTCCAAAAACTATTCCTAAACCTAATGCTAAAAGTATTTTTGCAGCTAAAGATACTTTTACATTTTTTCTCATTTGCTAACCTCCTTAATGAAATAAACATTTTTCATTTTATTCATTTTACTCTAGGATTATAGCACTTTTCAAAGTATATTTCAATATAAATGAATTTTCCAAATTCAAAATCCTTCATTTTTTTCATTCTCTTCTATACTATATATTACATATATACCTAGACTCATTATGATTTTCCAGTTATAACAAATAGATAATATTATCATAATCTATTTTCAGAGCTTTTCACTGTACTTGCAGGGCTCATTTAAAGTTTCATATAGTGGTTTTATATTAGTAATGAATTATGCTTTTTTATAAAATAGTAATTTTAGACCACTATAATAGAAGAATTACTTATTAGTATGTGATACTGAAGTATATCAGAAGACAATAAAATATAGCTCAAAGGCTGTTGAAAATTAAATCAACAGCCTTTCTAATTTCTTGATCACCCTCCACAAATCACTGGAGCTACTATTATTTGATCGCCTTCATTTAGTTTTAATGTTTCATCGATATCAACTTTTTCATTATTTCTTGTTATATAGTGTACTTGCCTAATAGGTACATTTAATTTGCCAAGTACTTCTTCTATTTTAATCTCTTCTTCTACCTGTAAATTATGATCCTTTTGTTTTTCGTCAGCATACCACATCAAATGTCCTAATAGCTTTACTTTTATGCCTACCTTTTTGCCCATAGCTCCACCTTCTTATTGTGCAATGCTAAGTATCCCAAGTTTATTTAGCTTCTCTTCTGTCGGTATACCTTCAGGAGTCCATTCTCTATAATCATAATAATCTTTTAATATTCTAGTATAATTTGGAATACTTCCACCTGCACCGCCAGTTTTACGATCATGCATTAAAAGTCTAGGAGGAAGTACGTCGTCTTTACGACTAATTCCTAATCTCACATTATACATTCTTTTAAGATTAAAGAGTCTATCTCCTATAAGCTCCATTTCTTCAGTACTAAGATTCCATCCAGTTACTGCATTAACCCAATTTTTCATTATTTCTGGAGTTATATGTCCTAACATAATAAATTTACATAGCCCTAAAGCATCAAACAGATTCATAAAGTTTTGCAACCTTATAGCATATTCTGCTTTACCCTCAAAACCATGTGGCTCTGTTTTCTTACTAAATCCTACGCATTCTCTCGGAACAGCTCCCCCCTCTGAGAAGTAGCCCAAAGTTCCAAGATGGCATGCCCCTCTATTTGTGGTTGCATAACCTGCTACCATAGTTGTATAAGCTCTAGGGTCATGCATAGCATAAGAGAGTCCTTTTGTTTGTATTGCAAATTCCTTTGCGATACCTCCAATTTCCTCTGCTGCTTTTCTAGATCCTTTTGCTAATATTTTTCCAATACCTTCTTTATGCGCTATCTTTTCTATGACTTCAAGTAGCTCATCTTTTATGCCCCATTTCAATTCTATTCCGTCAGTATCTTCCTTGGTTAATAAACCATTTTCGTAGCACTCAATAGCCATAGCAATTGTATTTCCTGTCTCAATAGTGTCTAAACCGTATCTATTACAAAGATCGTTCGCAGCACAAATATAGTCTAAATCATCATTTAAAATAAGAGCACCAAATGCAGCCCCTGTTTCATATTCAGGACCATGCCCAACAGAACCTTTGTAAGCTCCTACTCTAACTTCAGCACTTTTACCACATCTTACTGGACATGTATAACATGCATAATGACCAGTTTGACAAGTTTGTGCTAGCATCTGACCACTGGTCTTTGTAGCACCTTCTTCCCATGACCCAAGAGTCCAATTCTTGATTGGTAAATCTCCTTCTGATTCTACTCCTTGTATAGTTCCTAATGTCCCATAGTCATGAAGAACTTCAGCATTTTTTATGAGATTAGGCATAAACTCCTTTACTAAGTCTCTTAATCTTTTACTATCATAGACTTCTGGCTGCTTTGTTCCTTTAACTGCAATTGCTTTAAGATTCTTAAATCCCATTAATGTTCCAAGTCCGCATCTTCCTGCAGCTCTAGTCTCTCTTCCACCTATCATTATCCCTGCATATGAAACCAAATTCTCTCCAGCTATTCCGACGCATGCTACTTCCGCTTTTTTATCTGTTCTTTCCTTCAATAATTCTTCTGTTTCATAAACATCCTTACCCCATAAATCTTTCGCATCTAAGAATTCAACATTATCATCATTTATATAAATTGCCACAGGTTTTTCTGCTTTTCCTTTAACAACAAAACCGTCAAATCCTGTTTTTCTAATCTGCGCTCCCCAAAATCCGCCAACAATAGATTCACCCCATATACCTGTCAATGGTGATTTAGAAACAACTGTTGACTTAGCAGCTGTTGGAGCAGGTAATCCTGTTAAAAAGCCATTTATGAAGATTAAAGGATTTTCCGCTGATAGAGCTGGCTTTTTATAATCATACTGCTCATATAAAATCTTTGCTCCTAGCCCACTACCACTCAAATATTTTTTGTACTCTTCATCTTTTATTGGAATTATTTTAGTACTTCTTGAATCCAAATCTATTTCTAATATTTTCCCCCAATATCCATATGCCATATTCTTATCCCCCTATCCAATATTTATTTTGCATACTAAAACTGGGAGTTATCTCATCCCAGTTTTAGATTTATATATGTCTTAATACATGTAGCATGTAAAACTTTATTGATTAAAAAAGTTAAGAATAATTACATAGCTGCTTCAAAAATCTTTACAATATCCTTAGTAGTTCCTTGTATTGGGTTAGAACCAGCATTACCATCTTTTAAAGCGTTTACAGCCATGAGTTCAAAGTCTTTTGGATCAACATTTAGTTCTCCAAGACCAGAAGGAATACCTACATCTTTAGAAAGTTTACTAATAGCTTCTATTGCTTTGTCTGCTGCATCTCTTAGAGAAAGTCCTTCTATGTTTTCGCCTAAGAATTCTGCGATATCAGCAAAACGTTGTAAGTTTGAAGGCATATTATAACGTTCAACATGTGGAAGTAAAATAGCATTTGCTACGCCATGAGGCATATCATAAAGACCACCTAGCTGATGAGCCATGGCATGTACATATCCAAGACCACCATTATTAAATGCCATACCAGCTAATAATGATGCATATGCCATATTTTCTCTTGCTTCAAGGTTATTACCATTAGCTACAGCTGGTCTTAACCATTTATTGATTAATTTCATTGCTTGTATTGCCTGAGCATCTGTTACTGGGTTTGCTCCAGTAGAAACGTAGGTTTCTAAAGCATGTGTTAAAGCATCCATACCAGTAGCTGCAGTCAATGCAGGTGGTTTTTTCATCATAAGTATTGGGTCATTTATAGAAACTTGTGGTAGATTTCTCCAACTAACAACAACAAATTTTACATGTGTTTCTGTATTTGTTATAACACAGTGTCTAGTAACTTCACTTGCTGTTCCAGCAGTAGTATTAACACAAATTAAAGGTGGTAATGCATTAGTAAGGGTCTCTATTCCAGCATAATCACTAATTTTGCCAGGATGAGTAGCTAGTATGCCAATCCCTTTACCACAATCGTGAGCACTTCCACCACCTATAGTAACAATCATATCGCATTTTTCTTCTTTAAAGATTCTTGATCCTTCTTCGGCATTCTTATCCTTTGGATTAGGTTCTACACCATCATAGATTGCCACTTTTATACCGGCATCTTCTATATAACTAATTACTTCGCCAACGATGCCAATTTGAACCATAACCTTATCCGTAACTACAAGAACTTTTTTTCCATCTAGTATCTTACACCTTTTGCCTATTTCCTTGACTGCTCCAGGTCCCATTAAATTAACTGCAGGCATTAAAAAATCATACATTTAAAAATTCCCCCTATTTTTGAATTTTTATTTATTTGCCTTTTCCATTAGAACTTTAATCTCATAGAAAAGTCAACAAATACGCTTTTATTAGGCCTACCTTCACTGCAATTTATACTAATGTAAAAAATCAACACATTACCATTTATTGCAATGTACATAATGTACCACAATGGTTAATTTTCCTCGAATATACGAGTGCAGATTACATTTTTACAAAAAATGCGTAATGATACTGATATTTATGTGATAAAAAATAAGTCTTGTCCATAAAAAATGATTCATTATTCTACTATTTAAATATGTTTCTTCTAATAATTAATTTTTGAATTCCATTTGTTTCTTCATATATTTGTGTTACTTAATGTACCAACTGAGCCTATCTCTAGGATAAGTTCGGTGTCAGATGCAATAATTCTAAATTAAGTTTGGGATATAACACGTTTTAAAGACGCCTAAAAAAAACGTAAACAATACAAAGTATCATCTTACGTCTTTGGATGCTGTAGCGAAAAGATTGTCATATATAATATACGCTGTATTTAAAAATATTGAATGTATAACATAATTATACATTGTGTTATACAGCAAATCAACAATGCACTTTTTTGTTACATAGTAACTTTTTTGTTACATAGTTACCTATTTGGTACTTAGTTTACAATAAATCCATATTAACCCATAACCAATTAATTCATTTGGCACTGCTAATTTAAAGAATACCATAAATAAAATAAATCTATAAACTAGTTTCAAAAATTTTTAAATTCTTCAAGTTCTACTATAATTCTAAAACCGTATAGCTCTGTTCATAGGTATCAATGTGCAAAATTTTATTTCTTAGCAAATCCCCTCTTCCAATTAATACCTTTAAAATCTCACTTACCTGTATTGAAGCAACTAAAGCTGGTGTAAAAGATGGATTTCCCAGTTCTTCTTCCACCCCATGATCATGCTTTCTAGGATAAATTTTTTCCAAGGTGCTATCCTCTGGAAAAATTGTGGATACTTGTCCATACCATCCTGCTATAGCTCCATGAACCATAGGTATTCCTAGTCTTGTGGCAAGGTTCTTAATTAAAAATCTAGTTTGAATATTATCAACTGCATCAACTATTACATCATGTCCCTCTAGGAGTTCTAACCCATTATTTTCTGTTATTCTCTCAGTTACAGGATGAATTTTAACCTCTGGATTAACTAAGCTCATTCTTTCTTTTGCAATCAAGGCTTTTGACTTGCCTAAATTCTCACATGTGGATAGAAGCTGCCTGTTAAGATTAGTTTCATCAAATACATCTCCATCTATTGCAGTAATAAGTCCTATTCCAAGTCTTCCTAACATCTCAATTATAAACCCACCTAGTCCTCCACATCCTATGACACAAACCTTGAAATTTCTCAAATTTGAGTTTTCCTCTTTCGATAGCATATTCATGTTTTTAATATATCTTTTATCCATATAGCTGCCTCCTATAGATTACTGCTATCCTATTCTATTATCTCAATTAAATCCCCTGCTTTTATTTTTCCACCTGTTAATACCTTTGTAAATATTCCTTCTCTTGGCATGATGCAATCTCCAACTAAGCTTCGAATAGCACATCCTGCGTGACATTCCTTACCTATTTGAGTTACCTCTTGAATTGTTTCTCCTATTCTAAGCTTAGTTCCTATTGGAAGCTCCCAAAGATTAATTCCCTCAGTAGTTAGATTCTCAGCAAATTTTCCTGTGCACAAGCCTTTTGCTCCCATTTCCTTCATCTTATTAACACTTTCAACTCCAAGTAAGCTAACCTGCCTATGCCATTTTCCAGCATGTGCATCCCCTTCTAGTCCAAAATCCTCTATAAAATTTCCTTCTGGAATTCCTTTCTTAGGAACTCCCTTTTTTTCACTAATATTAACTGCTAGTATCTTTGCCATTTATACTTCCTCCCCTTTTCTTATAAATTCCCCTGATTTTCCGCCTGTCTTTTTAACAAGTCTTATGCGATCAATAACCATCTCTTTATCAATGGCCTTGCACATATCGTAAATCGTTAAGGCTGCTATAGAAACTGCACTTAAAGCTTCCATTTCTACCCCTGTTTTACCAGTAGTTCTTACTTCTGCTTCTATGTTAATAGATGAGTTTTCTTCATCTATTTCGAAATTCAAGTCTACTCCATTTATAAGTATATTGTGACACATAGGAACTATATCACTCGTCTTTTTAGCTCCCATTATTCCAGCTACTTGAGCTACTGCTAGTACATCTCCTTTTTTCATCTGCCCATCTCTAACTTTATTTAGCGTTTCTCTATTCATCTTTATAGTCCCTCTAGCAATAGCAACCCTTTTAGTTTCATCCTTTCCCCCTACATCAACCATTCTAGCCTTTCCATTTTCATTAAAATGCGTAAACTCCATAATCATCCTCCTATTTGTACCATTTCTCTGGCTATTGGAGTATAGTCCTCTTCATTCATATGGTGCTGTTTTGGTTTAACTTTTATAGCTTTAGTCATGATAGGTAAGACATTTCCGCCCTGTCTTAATGTACTTTTTATATCTATTTCCTCATTAGAATGAAGACAAGGCTTAATTTTTCCATCAGCTGTAAGCCTTATCCTATTGCAACTTGAACAAAAGTGTGAACTTATTGGATTTATAAGCCCTACCCTACCTCTCGCTCCTGGAAGCTTGTAATGTTTGGCCGGTGCTGACTTATCTTCACTTACTACAGGTATCAAATCTGGGTTTTTATCTAATACTATGGAATTAGAGATGAAGTGGCTTTGAGCCCAATCTCCATTCTCTCCAATTGGCATAAGTTCTATAAATCTAATATCAACTTCATTTTCTAAAGTAAGATTTACAAAGTTCTCAATCTCATCATCATTGAATCCTTTAATTAAAACTACATTAAACTTCAAGGGAGATAAACCATATTCCTTAGCTGCTTTTATTCCATCAAGTACATCCTGAAGTTTGCCACCCTTCGTTATATACTCATACTTTTTTTCTTGTAGAGTATCAATACTTATATTTACCCTTTTTAATCCTGCTTCCTTTAGGGGTTTAGCGTATTCTTTTAGTAAAGTTCCATTGGTAGTCAATGCAACTTCATTGATTCCTTGTATATTTGAAATCTTCTTAACAAGCTCTACTATACCTTTTCTAACTAGGGGCTCTCCGCCAGTTAATCTTACCTTTTTTACTCCTAGATTACTTGATACCTTAACTATTTCTTCAATTTCTTCTACACTTAAAATATCAGAATGACACTTTTTTACGATGCCTTCTTCTGGTATACAATATCTGCATCTTAAATTGCATAAGTCGGTAACCGATATTCTTAGATAATTTATCTCTCTTCCTTCTTCATCTAACACTAATCTCCCCCCAATCCCTTTTATTAGTTGATATGAACTATTTCTCCTGGAGCTTCTAAACAATACCCTCCTATTTCTTCAAGCTGTTTTGCTAAGTCTTCCGATTTAAGTACCTTTATAAACTCCTTTATTTTTTCCTCTTCTAAAAAGGTTTCTTCTACTAAAAAGTCATAGTCTTCCTCACCAATTGGTATAAAATCAAGATGCATGGTTTTTGCAACAGATTCTATCCCCATGCCTACATCCGCTGTTCCTGATAATACCGCTGTGGCTACAGTCATATGAGTGGTCATTTCTCTATCATACCCTTTTATTTCTTCTGAGTTTATAGACAATTCATTTAGCTTATAGTCTAAAAGTACTCTTGTCCCTGCTCCCTTTTGTCTGTTTACAAAGATTATATCTTCTCTTATTAAGTCTTTAATAGAGTTTATGTTCTTAGGATTGCCCTCTCTAACCATGAGTCCTTGTACCCTTTTAACTCCTTTTATTAGAGCCATTTTTTTATTGCCTAAGTACTTCTTAGCATATGCTATATTATATACTCCAGTTTCATAATCAAGAAGGTGAATAGGTGCTATGTGACATTCTCCTCTTCTGATTGCCATAATCCCACCTAAACTGCCCACATGTGCAGAAGATAGGTTCATTCCTTTTGATTTCAAATTCATTTCATTAGCTATAATATCCATTATTATGTCATGACTACCTATAGAAACTATTGTATTTTCAATACTCTTATAGTCCTTTAGAAGCTCCACCTCAATCTTTTCTCCTGCTTCAATACCTTCAACAGTTTTAGGAATTTTAAGTACTCCGTCAGCTCTCACTAAAGACATTGTAACTCCTGCACCTCTATTTAATGGAGTAGCAATTAATTTTTTTCCTATCTTTCCAAGCTTTATTCTTACAAATTCCAAGTGTTTCAAGGAAGACATTAATCTACTAGATAAGATTGCTTTCACCTTTTGTCTTTTTTCTTCCTCATGTCTTAAGTATTTAAAGATCAATGGTGTTACAAAAGCATCAAAAACGAAATATGCAGATACAGGATACCCTGGAAGGCCAATTACAGGTTTATTATTGATTTTACCAAGTATAGCTGGCTTACCAGGTTTTATGGCTATACCATGGGTTACGACCTTACCTAGTTCCTCTATTATTTTTGAGGAATAGTCTTCGCTTCCTGCTGAGGAACCAGCATTTATTACAACTAAATCATTTTCCTCAACCGCTTTTATCATCGCTTCCTTTATGAGCTTATAATCATCTATAATGGGCTTGTATCTATTAGCCTGTCCTCCATACTGTACCACTAAAGCTTCAAACATCCTTGAATTAGAGTCGATTATCTTTCCTTCTGAAATTTCTTCTTCTGGATTTATTATTTCAGTACCTGTTGGAATGATACCTACTCTAGGCTTTTTAATTACCGCTATCTCTAAAATCCCCCCACTCAATAGTGCTCCTATATCTACAGGAGTTATTTTGTGAAAAGCAGGAATTATCATTTCCGACGCTACAATATCTTCTCCAACTGGCCTTACATGTTGCCATGGGGAAGCTGCTTTTATTATCTCAACAGTCTCATCATCTATCTTTACCACATCTTCTATCATAATGACAGAATCAAAAGGATCTTTTATAACATCTCCTGTATCTACGTATATGAAGTCACTGCCTTTTTTTAATCTTACAGGATTAACTTCATTTGCTTCAAAGGTGGACTTATATCTAATTGCTATTCCATCCATTGCCGAAGCATTAAAATACGGTGACGATATTTTTGCAAATACAGGCTTTGCAGCAATTCTATTTAAAGAATCCTCCACCCTTAGTATTTCTGTACCTAAGGCTTCAATTTCTTCTTCTACTTCAGTAAAAAAAAGTTCTTTTGCCTCTTCTAATTCTAGATTAGATAAGTATACATTTCTTTGAAAATTATTCAAAATAAATCACCGTCCTTATTAAAATAAGTTTACTCTAATCTTTTCTCCCTCTTTGATTCCTTCTTTGTCTTCATCAATTTTTATATAGCCCTTAGCCTTAGACATTAAGGTTATCATCCCTGACTTTCCATACACAGGACGAGCTTTATATTCGCCATCTTCCTTTTCTAAATAAACCATTTGATAAGTTTCTTTACCTGGAGCTGAATGTATATTGGTAGTCATAGAGGCCTCTGCAAATCTATCTTCATATTCATCTAAATTAAATATATTCTTTATAAAGTACTCAACAAAAACCTTAAAGGCTATCATGGCTGAAGCAGGTTGTCCTGGTAAACCAAATAATGGTTTATTATATACCTTAGCTAGTATAGTTGGTTTCCCAGGTTTCATAGCTACCCCATGAACGAATACCCCCGGCTCTCCCATCTCATTAATTACTATTTTTGTAATATCTTTAGTACCAACTGAACTGCCTCCAGATAACATAACCATATCACTTTTTTCTATACATTCCTTTAAGGTATTTTTGAGAAGCTCTTTGTTATCTTTTACAACACGTCTTTCCACTATATTAAGTCCAATTTCCCTAGCCATAGCCGATAATGTATAGGTGTTAATGTCCTTTATCTTTCCAAGTTGAAGCTCCTCTTTTGGGTCAATAACCTCATCTCCTGTTGAAATTATAGATATAGAAGGCATTTTAAACACCTTTACTTTATATACGCCTACAGAAGACAGTACCCCTATATCCTGTGGTCTCAGTCTAATTCCCTTTGACAAAATCCTTTGATTTTCCTTTATATCATCGCCTACATCAATAATATTCTCTTTTGACACAGCTGGTCTTGAAATGGTAATATTGGTATCATCTAATTTTTCCACATACTCAACCATAACCACAGCATCTGCACCTTCAGGTATCATACCTCCCGTTGGCACATAGACAGCTTTATCAGTGGTTACCTTCATATTAGCGGCTTTTCCCATTTCAACTTCCCCCAAAACTTCTAAAAACATAGGTAAACTTTCGCTAGCTCCATAGGTATCTTTACTTATAACAGCATACCCATCAACAGTAGATCTTCTAAAATGAGGTACATTTAGCTTTGAGTGTATATCTTCACTTAGAATTCTCCCCTCTGCCTCAAGTATCTCAATCTCCTCTACTTCGCATTTAAAGTCCTTAAAGTTTTCTATGAGTTTTTTCCTTGCTGCTTTAACGCTATGAACTTTGAACATTTCCATATTGGACACCTCCCTTTAAGTAATCATATTCAAGCTCCATAAACTTTCTCATTTTTATATTTTGTGAAGAAGTTAATACCTTATCTGTTTTACCCCACTCTATTATTTCTCCATTTTCCATAAACACTGTATTGTGGGAAACTCTACTGCATTGAGCAATATTATGGGTTACTATTAAAATAGTTGTTCTAATATTATCATTTAATTCAACTAAGTTTTTCTCTATTACATTTGTTGAATTAGGATCAATATTTGCAGTTGGCTCATCTAATATCAATAACTTAGGTTCAAAAACCATTGCTCTTGCAAGAGCCACTTTCTGTGACTCACCTCCAGATAGTTTAGTAGCTATTTGGTCTTTCAATTTATAAATTTCAAACTTATCCATAATTTCATTTACTCTATCATATATCATCTCTTTATTGATTCTTCTAATTATCAATGGATAAGCAATATTTTCAAAAACTGTTCTTCTTAAAAGATAGGAACTTTGTTCCGAATAAGTCATAGATTTCATTATTTCAGAATTTAATTCTAAACCATCGTACGTGACTTTCCCTGAATCTTTTTCTTCGAGTCCAGCTAAAATTTTCATGAAAGTACTCTTCCCTGAACCATTTGGTCCTAATATTCCATGAATTTTGCCTTTTTCAAAGTTTAAACTGTCAACACATAATACAGTTCTACTTCCATAAGATTTTTTAATATTTTTCACCTTAATATCCATCTTCATCACCTTGAACATATTTGTATAAAAAAGAATTAATGGTAAAAGAAATAGCTAAAAGTACTACTCCCATAGCAATTGAAGCTGAATAATCGCCCATACCATTGTTCATTGAAATATAAGTAGTCATCACTCTTGTATGTCCTTTAATATTCCCTCCTACTAGCATTACAGCACCAACCTCAGATATGGCTCTTCCAAAGCCCGTTACTACTGCTATAAATATATTAATTTTTGTTTCACTTATTAGTAGAAACATTGTCTGGAATTTGCCGCCTCCCAATGTCAAACATAAATTTTTTATTCTTTTCCCACTCTTTTTCGTATTGTTAAAAATTATTCCTGTAATAATTGGGGTTACTAATAGTGCTTGCGCAATTATCATTGCAGTAGGAGTATAAAGTATTTCTAATTCCCCTAGGGGACCCCTCCTTGAAAACATTATGGAGACTAATAATCCAAGAATAACAGGAGGAATACTCATGCATGTATTTAGAAATTTTCCATATATCCTTTTAAATTTGAATTTTTTTAGAGAGCTATATAATCCAATAGGTATTCCTACTAACATTCCAATTATAGTAGCAGTACCTGAAACACATATAGACAAAAGAATAATAGAATATATCTCCTTATCTAAGGAAAATAGGAGCTTAAATGCTTCTTTTACCCCTTCTAAAATGTATGTCATAGTATCCCTCCAGTTTATTACATATAAATGACTATAAACAAATTTCATAGCTTAATATAAGTCTTATGTTATTAAAGCTTAGAAATCGTTATCAGTGACATGTAAATCTTGTTTTTAACACCGTCATCGGATAATCTATTTAGATTTTGCATTAGGATAAAAGACTTGATCATCATGGCCTTCAATTTTATAAGATTTAATTAAATCTTGCGTCTTATCAGATATAATCCAGTTCATAAATTTTTCTGCCCCTGCTGCATTTATCTTATCATTTGCTTTAGGGTTTACAGGAATTACCCCATATTGATTAAGTAAACTTGAATCTCTTTCACAAATTATCTGTAATCCAAGTTTATTTTTCATTTTTATATAAGTTGATCTATCCGCAATGGTATATCCTTGCTTCTCATCTGCTACTTTTAATGTTTCACCCATTCCCTGTCCTGTTTGTACATACCATTTTTCTTTGCTTGGATCAATTTTTTTTGCTTTCCATATTGATTTTTCCT
>JAYFRK010000272.1:0-5904 GCA_034925975.1 Clostridium sp. | reverse complement strand
AATAGACTTAAGAATACAGGTACTTATTCCTCAGAAGGTGGAGTAATAAGAACTTATCTTGATTGGGTTTTAGACATTCCATGGAATAAGAAAACTAATGATAATCTTGATATTAAAAAAGCAAGAAAAATATTAGAAGATGAGCACTATGGATTAGAAGATGTTAAAGATAGAATAATAGAGTTTTTAGCAATTAAAAGTATAAGTAAGTCATTAAAGGGTCCTATACTATGTTTAGTTGGTCCACCGGGAGTTGGAAAAACATCTATAGCAAGGTCAATTGCAAATGCCCTAAATAGAAATTTTGTTAGAATGTCACTAGGCGGAGTTAGAGATGAGGCAGAGATAAGAGGACATAGAAGAACATATGTGGGGGCTATTCCAGGAAGAATAGTTTATGGAATGAAACAAGCTGGATCAAAAAATCCATTATTCTTATTAGATGAAATTGATAAGTTAAATGGAGACTTTAGAGGTGATCCTGCTAGTGCCCTACTAGAAGTGCTTGATGCTGAGCAAAATAATACATTTAGAGATCATTACTTAGAACTAGATTTAGATTTATCAGAAGTAATGTTTTTAACTACTGCTAATAGCTTAGATACTATACCAAGACCTCTTTTAGATAGAATGGAAGTAATAGAGGTTTCAGGTTATACTTATGAAGAAAAGTTCCATATAGCAAAAAAACATTTAATTAAAAAAGAGCTTAATGAGCATAACTTAGGAGAAGATAAAATAACTTTTTCAGATTCAGCTATATACAAAATAATTGAGGACTATACAAGAGAATCTGGAGTAAGAAATTTAGAAAGAAAAATAGCTGCTGTTATAAGAAAAGCTATAGCTGATATGCTAGAAAAAGATAAAGAGAATATAAGCATAACAACAAATCATATAAGAAAATATTTAGGACCTGAAGTATTTATTTACGATAAAATTGATAAAGAAGATAAAATCGGTGTTGTTACTGGAATGGCTTGGACAGGATATGGCGGGGATACACTACCAGTAGAAGTTACAGTGATGCAGGGTAAAGGTAAGCTGCAGCTTACTGGACAACTTGGTGATGTAATGAAAGAATCTGCTGAAGCAGGATACAGTTATGTCAGAGCAAATGCAGAAAAGTATGGTATAAATGCAGACTTTTATAAAGAAAAAGATATACACATACATGCACCAGAAGGAGCTGTGCCCAAAGATGGTCCTTCAGCCGGAGTAACAATGATAACTGCTATGGTATCTGCACTAAGTAATAAAAAAGTAAAACATAACGTAGCAATGACAGGGGAGATAACACTTACTGGAAGAGTACTTCCAATTGGTGGACTTAAAGAAAAAACTCTAGCAGCCTTCAGAGCAGGGATTGATACAATAATAGTTCCTAAAGCAAATGAAAAAGATTTGAAAAAGATACCAAAGTCAGTTTTAAGCAAAATGAAGGTTATATTAGCGGAAAAGATAGAGGACGTTTTAGAAAATGCCCTTGTAGGAGATAAGAAAAATGATAATTAAAAAGTCGGAATTTATAACATCAGCAGTTAAGCCTAATCAATATCCTACAGATAATAGAACTGAAATAGCATTTGTTGGTAGATCAAATGCAGGTAAATCATCATTAATAAATACAGTTACAAATAGAAGAAAACTTGCTAAAACTAGTTCTACTCCTGGTAAAACTAGATTAATAAACTTTTTTCTAATAAATGATGGATTCTATTTTGTTGACTTACCAGGGTATGGATTCGCTAAAGTGTCAAAGAGCGAACAGGAAAAGTGGGGTCAAATGATGGAAAATTATTTAATCGATAGACCACAGCTAATGAGGATAGCTTTACTTGTAGACTCTAGACACAAACCAACTAAAGAAGACGTTCAAATGTATGAATGGATTAAATATTACGGATATGAAGTAATAATAGTAGCTACTAAAAGTGATAAACTAAAAAGAAATGAATATCAAAAAAATAAAAAGATTATAAAAGAAACTTTAAATATAAAAGAACAAGATAAGTTTATTTTCTTTTCAGCTTTAAATAAAGAAGGAAGAGATGAACTTATAGAAATTCTAACAGAAGGAATAGTTTTAGAAGATGTATAAAATATTTTTATTTGACGATATTTAAAACTCTTCTCCAGTAATTTAAGGCTATTTAGTAAAGTGTTGATTTCATGATACAGAAAGTCAATACTTTATTAAAATATAGCCTTATTTTTTTTGTGTCAAATTAAAATGATAATGAATAGTATATATTATAAACAAAAGAAGAAGTAGGATGGGCAGAAAGGGGGAGGTAAAGTGGATTTAAACAACTTAGAGGGCGTAAGCTCTTGGATAAACAATCTAACAGGCGGGGCTGGCATTGAGGGTCTCGGCGATATTGGCAAGCTCACCGGCTTATTGGGTACTAGAGGAGGCGGATTAGGATTAGGGCTTGGAAGAAGGTTTCCAATAATCTTAATTTTAATTTTACTAGTTCTATTTGGCAATAGAGGAGGAGCATGCAATAATAATTTCCCACAATTCACATGCTGCTGTGTTAAGAGGAAACATCACAAACATCATAGAAGAAGATGCTGTTGCTGTGGCGGACAGAGTCAATTTGGATTTGGCGGTCAATTCGGTCAGGGCGGATTTGGAGGCTCTAGTAATATAATATTTATTATAATAATATTGCTTCTAATACGCACAGGCAGAAGAGATTGCGATGCGTCAACTACCGACACATGTGATATCTTCAACTTTAATGCCGATGATGTTAGAGGAACTGAAGATCAAGATGTAGACTTTACAGTAGCTAATGAAGAAGAATAGATTACATTGAAACCATGGCCCAAGAAGGGGGGGTATATCATGTCAAGAAGATCTAGAGACTGTGGATGCGGATGCGGATGCGGATTCGGATTCGGACCAGCTGTAGCTGGAATAGGTAGCGGATGTGGTGGATTCGATCCATGTAGATTAGCATTGTTTCTATTAATATTAAAGAGAGCATGCATCATAGACCACGAAACTGCAACAATACTAATATTCTTATTCTTACTTTGTTGCAGAGGATTTGGCTCAAGAGGCATTTGTGCAGGCGGATTTTAATACCAAAATTAAAGGAGGGCTATATGCCCTCCTATTTATAGAATAGAGAGGTGATAAAATGTCAAAGAGTAGAAAACATAGAAGAGATAATAGAGACTATGATGAGATAAATGAATTTAACAATACGAATCCTGGACTTGGTAATTTAGCATCTATATTGGGAAATATAGACATAAATCAAATAACCTCTCTTCTAAATTCAACAGGTATCTTGAACAATTTGAGTAATAATAATTCAGTAAATGAAGACAAATCAAATGGAGAACAAAGAGAGAGTAATGGAAACTTATTAAATAATATAGATATTGGGCAATTGCTTAGCCAAGCTAATGCCTTAAATAATATGATTGTAAATGGAAATGAAAATGGAAATGAGCCTAGCGGTGAAGAACGTAGAGAAAGGCATGGCAAAAGTAAGTCTAATAAAGAAAAAAATTATAATCAGCAACAGCCATCCAATCAGAATAGGCAAGATTCAGTAACTGGACTTTTAAATGCTGTAAAACATTTAGTAACTCCAGATAAAGCTGAAATAATAGATAGAATAATTGAGTTATATGTTCAAGGAAAAATTTAAAATGGAATATAATATAAACTTCCAGGAAAGGAAGTTTATATTTTTACGTACTATTCATGAGATTCATTTAATTTCATATTACAATTACCAGTAAAGCTTCCACCTTCATTAATTACTAATGTATTCATTGTGATGTCCCCAATTATCTGACCAGAGCCTTGTATAGTTAATGCATCTTCACAGAGAATGTTACCTTGAACTTTACCATTAATAACAGCATTTTTACAAGAGATATTACCTATACATATTGAAGAGGATTCAAGTAAAATGTTGTCATCCCATATAATATCCCCGTCTATTATTCCATCAATTTTGAGTAGGCCCTTTCCTGACAGAGTACCTACAAATTTACACTGCTTTCCCAGAAGATTTTCAATTTTATTCATATCTTTATCACTAAACAAGAAAACACCTCCATACTTATCACAGACTATATTATAAGGTTCAGTTTTAAATGAATGTTGTTTTTTACATTAATTTAAAATTTAAGAAATAAATATATTTTAATATATGTTTATTTAAACTTATGATTAATATTACAAAATTATAATTATATAAATATCAATATTATATAAAAATCTACGATAACATATCTAAGTAAATATTGGAGGGAAAACCATGTCTAAACTTTCACATTTATTAGAATTAATTTTAATGCTTCAATATAAAGAATTTACAACGGCCTCAGAACTTGCAGACTTATTAGAAGTAGACAAGAAAACTATATATAGGTATATAGATACTCTTCAGATGTCCAATGTACCTGTTGAATCTAAAAAAGGTAGATACGGTGGATTTTATATAAATAAAGAATTTTATATGAAGTATCCTAAGCTTGATAGAAATGAATTACAAGCTCTATTATTGGCTTCTAAAATACTTACTAAGGAAAATGGTTTTTTCTATGCAGATGAATTCCAAAAAGCCATAATAAAGATAAAGAATACTTTTTTAAGTGATGATAGTGAGATTGGAGATTTAAAAGAAGGTATATCTTTTAAAATTAATGAAGCAGGAAATTTAGAGAAGTTTAATGACATGATTTCTAAGATAAATTACTCTATAAGTAAAGGAAAAATCCTAGATATTAAATATTATTCTATTAATAAAGATAGTGAAACTAACAGAAGAATAAATCCATATACTATTTTTTGTAAAAGAGGCGTATGGTATTTAATTGCATATTGTCATACTCAGAAAGAGGAAAAAACTTTTAGAATTTCTAGAATAAAAAGCATAAATATAACAAATGATAAATTTATAAAACCTAGAGATTTTCATTTAAAAGAGTATTTAAATAAGTCTTGGGAAGTATTCAGGGAAGATCAAGTTTTAGTAAAGGTTAAATTTGATAAAAGTGTGACTTCATTTATACAAGAAAGTGAATGGTTACCAAACCAAGAAATAGAATTACTTAAGGACGAAAACATAGTTTTTAAAGCTTATGTTAGTGATTTAGGTGAAATAAAAAAATGGATTTTAGGATTTGGGTGTAATGCCGAAGTTCTAGAGCCGTTAAGCTTAAGAGAAGAAATAAAGCAGGATACATCAAATCTTTTAGATAAGTATTTGAAAAAAGTTTAGATGAAATGAATAAAAATTTTTAAAGGGGTTAATATATATAATGTACAATGGAGGAGTAACAATACATAAATGGTGTTACCCTCCCACTAGTGCTAAAACCCCCCATCCCCCTTTTGATTCGGACCGCAAGAAGGCGGTCCATTTTTTATTTCATAGAAAAATTGTTTAAAGGATCTTAAAGCTGATTACTAAAGTGAAAATAATTTAAAATTAAAGCGAATAAAAAACTCCCTGCTAAGTAGGGAGCTTAAGTTAAAGATATAGAATATATTTTAAAATAATATTTTTCTTTAGAATCATCAAATGCTTTAAGGTTAACTTTTAAGGTGAAATTCTTAACTTCCCCTTCAGATTTAATTGAATTTCCTCTAAAATTAAGAATCCATTGAATTTGAATTGGTTCGCCATTTTTATTAGATTTTGTATCCATAAAAAGTGCATCTTGAAAAATATAATTTTTGCCGGAATTTGATAAGTTATAAACTACAGACAGTGAATTTGAATTTATTTTAGGATCGAAGATATTTTCGGATGTTTGTACATATTCAGAAGTGAGAGTAGTTATAAGATTTATAAAATATAAAATAGTATCCTTACCCATAAAGGTATCTGATGCTTTCCGATTATATCTTTCTAATTTATTTTCAAT
>JAYFRK010000042.1:0-17637 GCA_034925975.1 Clostridium sp. | reverse complement strand
TCACTTACATCAGCACATGGTATTATCTTTTCGGCAAGAGAAACTCTATAATTTTCAAGAAAAACTACTTTTAACTTATCATTAATAGACTTATCTTTATTTATTTTATCTCCTACAGTATTTACAAGTTTTATGACTTCTTTTGCTAAAAAGTAACTTGGAGATGCTTTTGCTGCAAAGAAAAAAGTTCTTGGATATATATCTAAATTAGGATTTTCTTTAAGCTGATTATATAAATAAATTATATTAAATAAATTTAGTACCTGCCTTTTATATGCATGAAGCCTTTTAACATGAACATCAAAAATGGAATTCGGGTCTATGCTTATTCCATACTTATCCTTGATCTTTAATGCAAATTCAGCTTTATTCCCTCTCTTTATACTACGTATTTTATCTTGAAAACCATTATCTTTAGAATAATTTTCTAATTCTATAAGCCTTGTTGGTTCTTTAATCCAACCACTTCCAATAGTTTCACTTATAAAATTTGCCAAGTTAGGGTTTGCCTGAAGAAGCCATCTTCTATGAGCTATTCCATTAGTTTTATTATTAAATTTATCACCATAAAGCTGATAAAAATTATTTAATTCTCTTTTTTTCAGTATTTCAGTATGAAGTTTTGCAACTCCGTTAACTGAATGTCCTCCTATTATAGCTAAGTTTGCCATTCTCACCTGATTGTCTTTTATTATTTCCATGCCACTTAATCTTAGCCGATCGTTTTCATACTTAGTCAAGGTTACATCTATAAATCTCCTATTTATTTCTTCTACAATCATATAGATTCTTGGTAATAATCTTTTAAAGATTTCAACAGGCCACTTTTCAAGTGCTTCTGACATTATAGTATGATTTGTATAAGATATGGTCTTGTTTGTAACTTCCCATGCCTCATTCCAATCTAACTCTTCTTCATCTATTAGTATTCTCATAAGCTCAGGAACTGCTAATGAAGGATGAGTATCATTAATATGGATAGCTACATATTTGTGAAATTCGTTAATAGGCTTATTTTTCTTTTTATAATTTCTTATTATACTTTGTATCCCTGCGCTTACAAAAAAGTATTGCTGTTTTAGCCTTAATATTCTTCCCTCTACTTGAGAATCATCTGGATATAGTATTTGTGATATAGATTCTACTGAAGATTTGTATTCCACCGCCTTTGAATAATTTCCGCTTTTAAAAAAATTAAAATCCAGCTCTCTATCCTTCTCTAAGGTTTCTGCATTCCAGAGTCTTAAAGTATTAACAGTCTTATTTTTATATCCTACAATAGGTGTATCGTAAGGCACTGCTTTTACTGGCTGATAGTTCTCATGTATAAAGTTAAGCCTGCCATTTAACGAAATAGGTGTTATTTTCCCTCCAAACTTAACAATTACAGCTTTGTCATCTTTTCTAGTTTCCCACACATTACCTTCTTCTAGCCAGTTGTCTGGTATCTCAACCTGATATCCATTGACTATCTTTTGTTCAAATAATCCATATTTATATCTTATACCACAACCGTGCCCTGGAATTCCTAGAGATGCCATAGAATCTAAAAAACACGCTGCTAATCTTCCTAATCCTCCATTTCCAAGGCCTGCATCTATTTCAGCTTCTTCAAGCTGTTTAAGATTTATACCTAACTCCTCTAAGGCCTTCTCACTTTCCTGTTCTATTCCCAAATTCAATAGGTTACTTTTTAGCAGCTTTCCTATTAAAAATTCCATTGAAAAATAATAAACCTGCTTTTCCTCATCTTTAACATACTGTTTATTAGTTTTCATCCAGTTTTCGGCACAGTACTCTTTAATTAAACTCCCAAATGCTAAATATTTATGAAGAATAGAAGCTTCTTTTACATCTTCTGAGAACATATTTATAATCTTCTTTTCAAAATCTCTCTTTATTGTTTCTTTGTCTAATGCCATTTCTGCACCTCTATATTCATTATTTATCTAATACCTTTCTATACATTTGAATGTATTCTTGTGCAGATTTATTCCAACTGAAATCCTCCTTCATAGCTGTTGTAATTAATTTATTCCAAATATCCTTATTGTAATAAAAATTTATTGCTCTTTTTATTGTATAAAGCATATCCTGTGAATTATAATTTTTAAATGTAAATCCATTGCCTTCTCCTGTGTACTCATTGTAAGAATGTACTGTATCATTTAATCCCCCAGTTTCACGAACAATAGGTATGCTTCCATATTTTAAAGCTATAAGTTGTCCTATGCCACAAGGCTCAAACTTGGATGGCATTAAAAACATGTCAGATGCAGCATATATCTTTTGTGCAAGAGAAGCATCAAAATAAATATTTGCTGAAATCTTGTTAGGATACTTCCATGCAAAGAACTTAAACATATCCTCATATCTTTGATCTCCCGTTCCAAGAATCACAAGTTGAATATCTTCACGAAGCAATTCTTCTATGACCTCACGTATTAAATCTATTCCCTTTTGCTCCTCTAATCTTGTAACCATACCTATCATTGGTATATCCTTGTTTTTCGGAAGGTTTAATAGCTCTTGAAGGCTCTCCTTATTTTTTTCTTTTCCTATAACATTATTCTCATCATAGTTTACAAATAAATTTTTATCTATTATAGGGTTATTTAAATCTGTATCAAGTCCATTTAATATTCCGTGTAGATTACAATCTCTGCTTCTCAAAAGTCCATTAAGTCCTTCTCCGTAATATTCTGTTTTTATCTCCTCCGCATAGGTAGGACTTACTGTAGTTACTCTATCCGCAAAAATTATGCCGCCCTTCATAAAAGATATAGCACTATAATATTTAAGTTTATCCTCCGAAAAATATTCCATACCTAAACTTAATAATTCTCCCAGCATTTCTTTTGCAAAAAGTCCTTGATACTTTAGATTGTGTATTGTATATACAGTTTTTATGTTGTTATATCTTGAATCATTTTTATAATGTTCTTTTAACAAAGGTATAGCAATAGCAGTATGCCAATCATTGCAGTGCAATATATCTGGAGTAAAATCATCTATGTATTTTATAGCTTCCAGAATGGCCTTTGAAAAGAAAGAAAATCTTTCTCCGTCATCAAAATCTCCATAAGCACTCCCTCTTTTGAAGTAATATTCATTATCTATAAAATAAAAAGGTATACCATTATACTCCTGATGCAAAAGTCCGCAATATTGATTTCTCCATCCAACTTGTACATTATATTCAGCAACCTTCTCCATTTTATCAGAGTATTCTTTTGATATTTTAGTATACTTTGGCATAATAACTCTTATATCTATTCCTAATTTTCTCAAAGCTTTTGGAAGTGCATAAGCTACATCTCCAAGTCCCCCTGTTTTCATAAATGGATAGGATTCCGAAGTTGCAAATAATATATTCATATACTCCCCCTCTTTCAAATTTAGCTTTTAATATATTATTCTATTTTCAAGTATTTTCACCTCTAGAATTATAATATATTTTCATATTTTAAATTTTATTCCATATATCAAAAAATAATAGACAGGATTTCTCCTGTCTATAGTAACTTTTATTATATTAAAATTCTTTGGTAGGTTTATATATCTTTCTCTTATCTAATGACCATATTTGATTTGAAAATTCACCTTTGTTAGCTTCATCTGCTGCTTTATGCATATCATAAAGACTTGCATCCATTATATCTAGATAATGTAACATCTGAGCCTCTGGAATCATAGGCTTTTTAGGGCTTCCAAAATCTGCTTCATAGTGGTGTGATAGAATCATATGTTGTAGCAGCATAGTTGTTTCTTTATCTGCCCCTACCTTTTCTGCAGCTAATTCTACATTTTTTATTCCTTGAATTATATGACCTAACAGCTGGCCTTCTACTGTATAATCACTTACAATGCCAAGCTCACTTGAATCCATTTCATCCATTTTAGCAAGATCGTGAAGTATTATTCCTCCATAAAGCAAATCAGTATTTATAAATGCATATATTTCACACAATTTTTCTCCAGCTTTAAGCATAGTTGTTGTATGATATAGAAGTCCAGATCTTACAGCATGATGGTTCTTCTTTGCTGCTGGGAAATGCATTATTTTGTT
The DNA here is from genome assembly GCA_034925975.1 of Clostridium sp. GTDB lineage: Bacteria > Bacillota > Clostridia > Clostridiales > Clostridiaceae > Clostridium_H. The sequence goes on along the minus strand of JAYFRK010000042.1, from coordinate 13,568 downwards.
ATCATAGTCATTTATAATAGTTTTAACAATATTCTTTATATCATTATTTTGTATTTTATTAATATATCCATCTAGCACTTGGTACATGTCCTCTGGCGGGTAGGGAGCTGAAGGAACAAAATCTGATATTTCTACATTATCCTGCTCCTTTGTAAGCCTTATTCTATCTATTTTAAATTGAATATTGCTCTGCCAGACTGTAACACTTCCTCTTACCTTTATAAGTGTATTAGGTACATAAAGTTCTTCATCGCCTTCGTTGTAATTCCAGTATTTTGCGTTTATTTCGCCAGTTTTATCTCCAATAGTAAAATCTAAATATTTCTTACTATTTGTAGCTGTTCTACATTCTGAAGCTTTTATTATAAAAAAACCTTCAATTTTATCATTAGGTTGAAATTCCGCTATATTCTTAAACATTATATCCAAACTAAAACCCCTCCTTAAGTAAGCTTAGTATATTTTATTTTTATAGCTTCTATATTATTTAAGCTCTACTTCTTTATCATTATAAAACAAATATAGAAATTTTTCTTTTACTTTTTTACCGGTAATTAATTCAATAGCCTTTGAGTAATATTCTAATTGGATTTTATATTTTTCGGCTATTAAATTTTCATTGCCTTCTTTAAAGTAATCTGTCTTATAGTCCACAAGAACTACCTCTCCATTTTCTTCAAAGTAACAGTCTATAATACCTTGAAGCATAATATATTCTTTTTCATATTTGTCCTTAGGCAAGTCACTGTATACCTCTGTACTCTTTAGTTGTATATGGAAAGGTACTTCTCTATATATTTTTTCTGCTTCTAAAATTCTCTTTCCTATATTAGAATTGAAAAATCTTGAAATCTTTGATATCTCAACACTATCCGCTTGTTCCTGTGTAATTAACTCTTTTCTTATGAAAGAATTTATTTGTTCTTTTATGCTTTCTTCACTTAACTCACTTTTATAATCTAATTTTTGCATTACAGCGTGAGTTGCCGTACCTTTTTCAGCACCAGATAATTTTTTATTTTTATCCATGAAGGCCGGCCTCTTTACTAAATTTGGAGTATATATATTATGAGAATAATCATCATACATATCCCTAGTAACATCTATATTGTGCATTCTCTTTAATTCTGTTACGGTAAGGAGTGTTGGAAGTTTAGATGATCTTATATATGGATATTCCCATTTTAATCTATTATCTATTTCATCATAATACTTATCCTCAATATGAATTTCACCTGTTTCATCCAAACCTTCTATAAGATTATCTTCCTTATCTTTTATATTGTCCCCGGTTACACTATTCATGCTGTGGAATATAATTTCCCACTTAGAGTCATCTTTTATTATATTTGTTTGATTATATTCTTCTATTCCAGCAGCTTCACGCAATAGTTCTCCATCTCTATGTCTCATTACTACAGGGCAAATCCAATCTAGATAATTTCTAGCTTTAGATACCTCATATTGTGATAATTTTTCATTTTTATCTTGTAATCCATAAGACCACTTTTTAGCACAGCTTTCAATGTCATTTACTCTTCCTGTCATAATCAGCTTTTCTTTAGCTCTTGTCAGCGCAACATACAAGATCCTCATTTCTTCAGATAAACTCTCTATCTTAATCTTTTTCTTCAAAGCTTGTTTTAGAACCGTTGGATAGGATAACCTTTTATCTAAATTTATATAATCTGGTCCATAACCCAATTCACTATGTAACAGTATTCTTCTATTTAAATCCTGCATATTAAAATTTTTACCTAGAGCAGATAAAAAGACTACAGGGAATTCTAATCCTTTGCTCTTGTGGATACTCATTATTCTAACTACATTCTCATTTTCTCCTAATATCTTAGCACTTCCCATATCTCCACTACTAGTTTTCAATTTATTTATAAAATTTATAAAGTTAAATAGACCTTTATAACTCGTCTTTTCATACTGTCCAGCTCTTTGGAATAATATTTTCAGGTTTGCCTGCCTTTGCATTCCTCCTGCTAATGCTCCTACATACCCATAATATCCAGTATCCATATATAAGTACCATATAAATTCATCTATAGGCATATGGATAGATCTATCTCTCCATGCATTTAGCCTTTCTAAAAATCCTCTACATTTATCTATTAACTGCCTATCTCCTTCTTCCATTGTAGAAAGCATTACAAGACCATCATAGAAGTCTCCATTTTTATTTTCCAGTCTAATATCTATCAATTCTTCTGGAGTAAAAGAAGCAATAGGAGAACGTAATATGGCAATAAGCGGAATATCCTGCCTTGGATTATCTATTATTTGAAGCAATGATAATATTGTCTTAACCTCTAAAGTTTCAAAGTAGCCGCTTCCAATATCAGCATAGGCTGGAACTGAATATTCTTTTAGTTCATCCATAAAGACCGGTGCCCAATTAGCAGTACTTCTTAAAAGTATCACAATATCTCTATACTCTACTTGCCTATAACATTTTAAATCATTATCATATACTTTAAAAACTTTATTATTTTCAGGATTTATAAGTTCATTTATTCTTTTAGCTACTAATCTTGCTTCTAACTGTATATTAGACAATATTTCCTCTTCTTTATCTTCTTCTGCCTGTGAATTGTCATTTGAATATTCCTTTAACTTTTCGCTAGTTTTCTTGTCTATTATGTTAAGTTCAATAGCTCCTCCTACAATTGAATCTAACTCTTCACAAGGTCCATAATCAGCTCCTAAATTTAAAGCTTCACTTTCATCATACTCCAATTCTCCAACATTTACAGACATTATTTGAGTAAATATAAAATTAACAGCATCCAGTATCTCTCTTCTACTTCTAAAGTTTTTAAATAGGGTTATCTTTCTTTCCTTTTCTCCTTCTTCTAGAGAATAAGAATTATATTTACTTAAGAACAGCTCTGGCTTTGCTTGCCTAAATCTATATATACTCTGCTTTACATCTCCAACCATAAACACATTTTCATTTTTTCCAGTATTCTCGTCTTTTCTGGCTATAGTACTTATTATAGATTCTTGTACATAATTACTGTCTTGATATTCATCTACAAGTATTTCTATATATTTTTCTCTGAGAGCTGATGCTACATCTCTATTTTCTAATATTTGAAGGCAAAAGTGTTCAAAATCGTTAAAATCTATTATTCCTCTATCCCTTTTAGCCTTTCCATATCTATTTATAAATTCTATTGCAAGATCAGATAGAGATCTCATAATTGGATAAAGTTCTTGCAAATCTACTGTTGTTTCTTTACTTCCATATAAGACTACTTTACCCTTCATATCTTCCTGTATTTGCTTTTTAACCTTATTTCTTATTTCTTTTACCTTTTCTTGATTATCTTTATTTTCACACTTTCTACAGCTCTTTAACCTCTTAAACTCTACTTCTTTAAAAGAATCATATAGACTATCCCAAGAATTATCAGAACTTAGTATTAAATCATTAATCATAGCTAACTCATTTTGAAAATCCTCTAGGTATGGGTCTAACCCCTCTGTATCATTTATTATGTTTATTGCCTCTTCCATTAATTTTCTAAGAGCAATTAATTCAATTTTTATGTCTTCTAATATAATTTTAGCCCATTTAGAATTTCCAAAATCGTAGTCATCCTCCACATTAAAATCTTCTGCCATAAAATTTAGAGCTTCTATAGGACTTGGAGAGCTCATAGCAAAATCATAAAGATTAAGCACTATATTTTGAAGAGCTAAATCATCTTTGTTATTACTATAGAACTCAACTAAATTTAAGAAGCTTTGTTTACAATTTTCTGGCTCATAAAGTTCTTCAAACATCTCTTCTATAGTCTCAGCTTTAAGAAGAATAGTTTCTGTCTGGTCTCCTACTCTAAAATTAGGATCTATATCAATGTAATGAAAATTATTTCTTATAACATCTAGACAAAAGGAGTGGATAGTTGTTATGCTGGCTCTATTTAGTAGAGTTAACTGTCTTTGAAGCTGTCTTGACTTAGGATGTTTTGTAAGTTCATCACTAATAGCTTTTGCTATTCTCTCCTTCATTTCTGATGCAGCGGCATTAGTAAAAGTAACAACAAGTAATCTATCTATATCAATAGGATTTTTGAAGTCCGTTATCATCTTTATTATTCTTTCAACAAGTACTGCAGTCTTTCCCGATCCTGCTGCAGCTGCAACTAAAAGATTACATCCATGGGTATCAATAGCTGCCTGTTGCTCCTTAGTCCACTTCACTTCCTTCAATTTTGACCCTCCTTTCAAGCATTTCCCATACTTCTTCATCCTTCTTTTCATCTATAACCTTATAACTATTTCCGTCAAAATTATTATCAAATTGACATATAGATGAATATGTGCAAAAGTCACAGGCAGTGGCATCATTGCTTTTGTAAGGTTTAATTTTAATTTCCCCTTTTAGCATTTCTTCACAAGTTTTAACTAAGTTATCCTTAACATGCTCCCTTAGCATTTTAAATTGTTCTTCTGTACCTACAGAGGATTTACCAAGGTCTCCTCCTTTATTAATTCTTGCCGGAATAATTAGTGATGACCCTTCTATTTCTCTATCCATTTCTTTTATAATTTTTGGATCTGCAAGAAGAAGTCCTTTCATCTTTAAAGCTTTCATTATTTCTTTTTCAATTTCTTCATCTGATATATTTCTAGATCCTTTTATAATAGGATCGTCTATCCTTAAATATAAAACTCCACCTGGTATTACAGGATACTTTTCTCTTATTTCTTCATTTCTAAGTATTGCATCTAAGTAAGTTAAAAGCTGAATTTGAAGGCCATAATAGACGTCTGATAGTTTAAAATCTTTATTTCCTGATTTATAATCTATTATTCTGTAATAATCTTTTCCCTCTAAATCAAGTTTATCTACCCTATCAATTCTTCCAATAAGCTTTACTTTTTCTCCATTGCTAAGTTCTATCTCAATAGGTGGATAAGTCCCACCTTCATCAAAGCCTATTTCATATCCCATAGGCTGGAATCCGCTTCTCTTTAGATGCTCTATAATGACTAAAATAGTTTTTATAAGTACTCTTTTTAGTCTCTCTGTAAAATATCTGTATCTTGGAGAGCTATCAAAGATTCCTCCAGAAGTTTCTTTAGCTTTTTCATCTACGATTTTAGATACAGTATCCTGGCACCATTTTTTATCTATTTCATACCAGGTTATTGAATTTTTATCCACAGTTTTAGAAAACTCATCAATAACACTGTGCATAAATGTGCCTAAATCTGGTGCACTAATCGCAAACATCTTTCTCTCTTTAGCCTTAAGACCGTATTGAACATAGTAAGCAAAAGGACACTCTACGTACTTTTCTAGTCTTGAAACACTAAAGTATAACTTATCTCCATAAAGCTTTCTAATTTTTTCTTCGCTTATTTTTTCCACATCATTTGTGTATGCCACAGCTGAGAAAATCGTCTTTAATCTATCTTTCCACTTATCATTTCTAGAATACCAATCAAAAACTTCTTTCCAGAGTACACTCTCTTTTACTTTCTCGTTATCTTTTCTAAGTATAGACACCAATTTATTAAAAGTTGGTATTTCTCTAGAAATTAAATCTAGATTTTCATTATTCTCTTCTAGCACTTCTCCTTCTTCAGCTATATTTTTGAATATAGACTTTAATCTTGAAACTATAATAGAAGGTCTTAATGCCTTTCCTTCAAAGTCACCTATAGAATAACATATTCTTAGATACTTTCCTGTAATAGTAAGAGTTCTATATATTAAAAATTGTTCTTCAAAGGTTTTTGACTTAGTATCTTCTGCAATCTCAATGTCCATTTTCCTTAGTCTGTCCCTGTCTGCATCCGTAAGTATACCTTCATCTTTTGAGACTGCCGGAAATATACCATCATTAACTCCTACAATATAAAGAAGCTTAACTGCGTGAGTTCTAACTCTTTCTACATCTGATACTAGAATCTCATCAAGGGATGGAGGTATAAGTCCCATTTTATGCTCTCCAAATCCTAAGGATATGATCTTAACAAACTCCTTTAGCTCAAGCTTATCTTCTTTAAATATCTCCACTACCTGATCTAAAAGCTCAATTACCATATTCCAAATTTGACTATACTCTTTTGCTAATGCCTGATTTCCCTCTTCTTTAAACTTATCTACCCAAGATTCTATAGTTTCATTTGCTCCTACTTCACATAAGAAATTATATAGTGCCAAGCATATTTCTTCTGCTTTCTTTTTTCCCTTCAATTTAGAACCAAACTTCATTAATGGTTCAATAGTTTTAAGTCTTATACTATTTACCTTTTCTGAAAGCTCTTCACTGCCATACTCCCAATCAGAATTCCATTTGTTTTTTCCTCTAATACCATAGGCCATGACATAATTCTCCAATAGGTCTATGTCTTCTTTGCTAATATTTATAAGTCCTGATTTTAGGTATCTAAAAACTGACTCATAGGACCAATTTTTATTAAATATATCTATTGCAGAAGTTATAAGTATAATAAGTGGATTATCATCTATTTCCTTCTTCTTATCAATAAAATAAGGTATTTCATATTCATCAAATATAGTCTTTATAATCTTTTCATAAGCTCCTAAATCTCTACTTATAACAGCTATATCCTTAAACCTTAGTCCCTCTTCCCTTGAAAACTTAATTATTTCTCTTGCTACATTTTCAACTTCTGAATATAAATTTAATCCTCTTATTATTTTAATATCACTTGTATCATCCATATAAGGTTTATAAGGATATTTAAAATAATTAGCTTCTAAAAATCTTATTTCATCATTATCTTTAAATCTATCCATGCATGAATTGTTTAATATAACTGGCCTATCAATAGCAAAACTATTTTCCAGTGCAAGCTTTACTAACTTTTCCTCTGTACTCTTAATTGGTGCAAATACATCTGTACTATCAATTTCTCTATAATAATCCATACATAAAGTTACATTAACTCTTTTTGCTTTTCTAAGAAGCTTTTCAATTATCTTATACTGTTGAGGAATAAAGGAGTTAAATTCATCAAGCCATATTTCAGCTCCATCAAACATTGATGATTCATCAATCTTCTCATAAAGTAGGCTCAATTCATCTTCATTGTCTATATAATTTCTATGAAGACTCTCTTCAAATTCCTCAAATATTCTAGTAATATCAGATAATTTATCTTTCAAAAGTTCACTTTCTTCTATTAAATCTAAAGAGCTCTTAAGTATTTCAGGATTTATATCATATCTTTTAAACTCTGTTATAATATCCGAAATTGTATTAACAAACCCCTGTTGATCTGCCGATGCAGCAAAAACCTTAAGTTCATCCTTTATTCTGTTCATTATACTAAAAACAAGCATAAGTTTTCCTGAAGAATCCATGTGGTTACGAGTTGCACCTCCAACCTCATTAAAGATTCTATATGCCATTCTTCCAAAGCTTGTTACTTCAACATTTATAATTCCAGTTCCTCTAACCTCTTCTACTACACTTTTTTCTGCTTGAAAAGAAAATTGTTCAGGAACAACTAAAATTAGAGGCTTTGTCTCTCCTTCCTCTAATCTCTTCTTTATGGCTTCAACACAATATCTGCTTTTACCGCAGCCAGCACGGCCATATATAAACCTTAAACTCATTCTATATTCACCAACTTTATTATTTTTAATTCTATAGTTCTTTTAATAAGTATTTACATTAATATATATATTTGAAATTATCAATGTCTAAATTTTACACCTTCTAAAAATTCTCCTACTTTTTTATCATACTCATATTTGTTATTCCAGTAGGATTCCACGTGCCCGGCATTAGGAGCAATATATATATCTTTAACTCCCCTTTTTACATTATACATATCATTGCTCATGTATGTTGGAACATAGTCGTCTTCTTTACCATGAATAAACAAAATAGGTGTATCTACTTTATCCAAATTATTTATAGGAGAAACATCTCTAAAACTCCATCCTGCCCTTAGTTTTGTAACAAAACTTGTTAATGTAATTAAAAATGGAAGCCAATGTAAGTTATACTGTTTCTTCAATTGATGTTTCATAAGTATAGTTACATCTGAATATCCGCAGTCTGCTATGCAAAATTTCACTCTAGGATCAATGGCAGCATTTTGAAGTACAATTCCCGCTCCCATGGATTCTCCATGGATTCCAATTTCAGCTTCTTCTCCAAATCTATTTATTATCCAATCAGTCCAAGCTTTTAAATCATATTTTTCATAATATCCAAAGGAAACATTTTTTCCTCCACTTAATCCATGATATCTATTGTCATAGATAAGAATATTAAAATCTCTCTTTGAGAATATGTCAATATACTTAACAGATCCATAAAGAGAATAGGTAAATCCATGACATATTATAATAAATTTTTTAGAGTTTTCTCTCGGAAAGAATATTCCATGCAGTTTATATCCATAGAGGGATTCTATATATATTTCTTCCTTTTGTAACCTATTAAATTTCTCATCGTCTACTCTACCTTTTTCAACTTCTATATCATGGGTTCTTTCATAACTATACTTCTTCGGATGAATTATCAAGTTAGAAAAATAAATTCCAATTAAACTTAGAATTAAAATAAAAGATATGGATAAAATAACTATCACCATTAGCCCTATCCCCTTTTCACCATTCTAAACCTTCAATTTTTTAATCTCTAATTTTTCTTCTTTTGATACCCTTGTTGATTCAACTATCTTTTGTATAGACTTATTTCTACACCACTTGTCCATACTATTGCTCTTTATAAATTCAGTAACTTTATCCTTATTGCTTATATAGCATGTACTTATAAGCCAAGCTATCCCCATCTTTACATAATAATGCTGACTTTTTATGCTAGATACAGTATCAAATATAAAATCTAAATACTCATTTGTTGAATAGTAGTTATTTAACAGTATAAGTCCAAACCTAATCTCCCAAGGGTTATCACTTTTAACATATTCCTTTATCTTATTAAAAAATAGCTCTCTATTTTTATTTACTATCTGTTTTAATGTAGATACAAAGGAATCACATAGAGCCCAGTTATTTATTCTTAATATGTATTCATCTATTGCTTTTAATATTTCTTCAACATTTTCATAGTCTAACTTAGGTATTATCATACCCTGTAATAATTTTTCTTCATAAACCCCTTTATCTCTTAAATAATTATAAAGCTCTCTTATATTTTTGCTTTTCCCAATATTATTCGATATCTTCCTTAGAATAGGTACTCTTATACCATAAGCATCTCCCATATCTGGTATTATCCTTCTATTGAACTCTGCATAATCTTCTTCTCCTAGCTCTTTTAAAAACTGATTAAATATCTTTAAATTTCTCTCATCCCATTTTATATCTTTTAATTCTTCAATATTCATATTTCCTCCAGATATATTTTCTAATTTTTAATTAGTACTCTCTTTACTAATTTACTAATTTTAGTAACTTAATCATAAACCTAATTTACTTTAGCATCAACTACTTTAATTATTATATAAGACTGTATTTTAAGCAATTGCTGCTTTCACATAATTCGTTAAAAATTATGCTTTAACATTCTCTTCAAATTTTCTATAATCTCCATATAACTAGCTATTAATCCAACTATCTAAGAACTCTAAATTAAAATTCAATATTAATGATATAATAATCCTATAATAAATAAAATTGCGGAGGAGAAGTTCTATATGATTAACTTTACTTTTCAAAATCCAACAAAAATAATTTTTGGAAAGGGTACAGAAAGCAAAGTAGGATATGAATCTCAAAAATATGGTACTAAAGTTTTACTTCATTATGGTGGTGGAACCATTAAAAGAACTGGACTTTATGATAAAGTCGTGCAGTCTCTTGAGTCTTCTGGGATGACTATATTTGAATTTGGCGGAGTCCAACCTAATCCTAGATTAAGCTTAGTTAGAGAAGGAATAGAAATATGCCGCAAAAATAGAATTAGCTTTATTTTGGCAGTTGGTGGAGGAAGTGTTATTGACTCTGCAAAAGCCATTGCAGCAGGTGTTCCTTATGATGGAGATGTATGGGATTTTTATACTGAAAAAGCTAAAATAAAATCTGCTCTTCCTATAGGAGTTGTTTTAACTATACCAGCTGCTGGAAGCGAGTCCAGCACAGGATCTGTTATAACAAACGAAGATGGTTGGTATAAAAGACCTACTGGAAGCAGCTTTATTATACCAAAATTTGCAATAATGAATCCTGAATTAACATACACATTACCTCCATATCAAACTACAGCTGGAGCTGCTGATATGATGGCACATATTTTCGAAAGATATTTTACAAATGAACATAATGTAGACTTAACCGATAGATTAAGCGAGGCTGCTCTTAAGACCATTATAAAAAATGTCCCTATTGCATTAAAGGAACCAACTAACTATGCAGCAAGAGCTGAAATTATGTGGGCAGGAACAATAGCCCATAATGGTTTACTTGGTACAGGTAGAATTGAAGACTGGGCAACTCACGATATAGAACATGAACTTAGTGGAATTTATGATATAACCCATGGAGCAGGACTTGCAATTTTGTTCCCTGCCTGGATGAAGTATGTATACAAACAGGATATAAATAGATTTGCTCAGTTTGCTGTAAGAGTATGGGATGTTGAACCTGATTTTAACAATCCTGAAAATACTGTTCTAGATGGTATCGAAAAAACTAAAGCATTCTTTAAGAATATAGGACTGCCTACTTCTTTAGTGGAAGCAAATATACCTGAGGATAGATTTGAAGAAATGGCTATGAAGGCAACAGAGGTCCATCCATTAGGAAGCTTCGTAAAATTAGAAAAAGAAGACGTATTTAATATACTAAAACTAGCTAAATAGTGTATTATCTTAGCTAGTAAATCTAATAGAAAAGCTGTAAAAAAACAGATAAATTAAGAAGTTACCTTAATTTATCTGTTTTTTACATCTGCTATACATGTTTCTTTATTCTTTTCCTTTTTATCTATTAAATCAATTTCATAAACTACTTTTGTTATGATAAAAGATAGCAGCATTAATCCTCCACATATCAAATATACATTTGAAAGAAAAATATTAACCTGCCACTCTTTCACTTCTCTTAAATTCTTCTTTACAATTTCATCCTTTGTATAATCTTTAAGCATATTTTCCAACTTTATTTTTTTTAATTCACTGACTAAAGCATCTTTGTCTTTAATTTTATTAATTTCCTCTAATTTTCCTATGGTTTCATTCAAATATACACTTTTATAATTTTTAAGATTATCTATATAAGTTTTTAAATTATCTCTTATGTCTTCTAAGTCATATTCTATAATATTTACAGGTATTGCTTCTTTATAATCTGTAACTATTTTATCAATATCTTTATTGCTTATTCCTTCCTTTTCTGCCTTAACTAAAAAAGCTCTATTTAATCTATTTTCATATATAAATTCTGCGCCCTTTTCAGTATGTGCTATACCTATTATTAAAAATATAATAGCTCCTATAAGTGTAAAAATTAAAAGTTCTTTATCATACTCTAATTCACTTTTTTCTAAGCCTAGTAATCTACCTAAAATCTTAAACATTGTATTCTCCTTCCATGTAAAATGTAGTAACTATCTTGATTATTTACATAATATTAAATTTATAATCATTTACATAAAGGTTATATACAAATTTGCTAAATTTATGAAAATAGTATACGAATATATTATTATCGTATTAAAAGTAAAATAATTGAATAAATGTTTCTGACTTCATAATTATTAGAAAGGTATGTATTTATATGAAAACAAAAAAAGTCTCCTTAAAAATTAACGATATAAGGCCAGGAATGAGATTAGCTGAAGAAATTAGATATAATAATCTACTTATTCTACCATCTGGATCTCTTATTACACGAGTTTTATTAGATAGACTTAGAGATCAATACTTTCAACAAGTTATTACAGTTTACTGTAATGAAGATGTAACTAAAAAAGATTCAAATGAACTAAACGAAGAAAGAACTATAGAGAAGATACGAAAAAACTTCAATAAGATTTCTCAGGATATAGAACATGCTTTTAATAATATGAATAGCGCAACAATGATTGATATTAAAGAAGTGAGAAATTTTGCTAGTAAGATTCAAGATTATTTATATTCACCAAGTAATGTTGTAAAAAACATAGTACTTCACGGAAGTGGAGATGATGCTATCTATAAACATTCTGCAAATGTAGCAGCTTTAAGTTCTTTATTAGGTAAGTGGATAGGTCTTGATGAAAAGGAAATCAATCTTTTAACCTATGCTGCTATTCTTCATGACTTAGGTAAAACTAAAATAGATAAAAATATATTAAATAAAGTAGAAGCTTTAACTAATAAAGAAATATCTAAATTAAAATCTCATCCTACTATAGGATATGATTTTGTAAAAAATGTACCTTATTTACATAGTTCAGTAAGCTTTGGAATACTAATGCATCATGAAAGAATGGACGGTTCAGGATATCCTATGGGATTAAAAGGACCAAGGATACATCAATTTGGTAAAATAATTGCCATTGCAGATGTATTTGATGCAGTTAATTCAAATAGAGTATATAAAAAGAGAAAAGACCCTTTTAAAGCATTAGATACAATTCAAAAAGAAAGTCTTTTAAAGTTAGATTACGAATACAGTAAAATATTTATTGAGCATATTATGACCTATTATATAGGTGAAAAGGTTTTATTAAACGATGGACGAATAGGTCAAATACTACAAATAAATATAAATAATTTATCAAGTCCATTAATTGTATGTAATAATGATTTTATTGACTTAAATTTAGAAAAAAAATTGTGTGTAGAAAATCTAGTAGAATAAAGCTAAAATTGCTTACTTGTAAATCTATAGTTATAACATGGATTTACAAGTAAGCTTTAAATTTATATAGAGTTTAGAATTTTTTAACGATTATTTCCATCAACTACATTTACATTCAATAGAAACCATTGTATTAATATATATTTTGTTACTAAACATATTAATGTAAGTATATTTTTCACACTCAATCAAATAATTTTTTCATTTCATTTGGAACCACCTTAATGTTTTGTATTTTATACTCTCCATTAATTTTTTGAGGTGTTAATTCTATTAAAAGCATTTCATTATTTGAATATTTTATTATGGCATATTGAGAAGATGAACTCTTATCTGTGCGTAAGTTTTTTAGTTTATTAAATTCTTCACGTGATGCTTTATCTTTATTCATAAAAAGTCTTGAAAAAGCATCATAATCATCAGCAAATAAAGATAAACATACTGCTGTTACAACATTATTATAATTATCTGTTTTTATATACCGCTGTTTACGATTTAATGAAATAAAATACATGGCACCAACAATAATAACCACTATTATTACCCATTCTATATACTTTTTTTTACCCATTATTTTCACCTCAATATTTTTTATAATATATTAATTATATATTTCTTCTTTACATAATATTAGATAGAAAAATTTAAGAAAATGTTTCACTTATAGAAAAAGACCTTCAATAATTATTGAAAGCCTTTAGAATTTTATACTCACTCTGTACATTCTTCAAATCTATTTACTAGCTTA